>JASHYQ010000174.1 GCA_030042955.1 Thermoplasmata archaeon | reverse complement strand
ATCGGACCCCCTCCAAGTAGCCGAGCGGTGCGCCCCACGTCGGGGCCACCTCGGGGGCGGCGGCAGCGGCGCCGTATTCGATGACCCCGGCGTGGGAGACCATCAGGACTCGAGCTCCGTCGGGGACGTCGTCCAGCACGTCCGCCCAGAGCGAGAGCTGCTCGTCCGCGTAGCGGCGGGCCACCTCGCTCACGAGGACCGCGTGCACGTACTCCGCGAAGCTCCCGAGCTCGAGCTTCTCCCCCAGCATCCCGACCTCGTCCGGCATCTCGCCGAGCCCCGGCAGCACCTCGGGGTCGGGAAACCCGAGTGCCTCCGCAGTCTCCACAGCGCGGGGCTTTGGAGAGGTGACGACCCGGTCGAACCGTCCGATCCCCCGACCGACGCGGCGGGCGAGGGCGACCCCCTCGGGGCTCAGGTGCGCGCTGGAGGGGTCGCGATAGCTGTGGCGTCGGTGCTCGAGGACCCGCATCCGGCCGCGCCCCTCCACCTCCACGTCGCCAAGTTTATAGGTGGATGCCCGCTCCTCGAGTCGTCCCGGCTTAGCTCAGTGGTAGAGCGGGGGACTGTAGTCGAGACTGCCGGACCACCGGCGGCCCCCGTAGAAATCCTCAGGTCGCCTGTTCGAGTCAGGCAGCCGGGACCTGAGACCCCGCGCCGAGAGGGGTGCGAAGGCGCAGCCCGGACCCCGAACTCGGAGGAGGTGGTGCGCGTCGCCCTCTACCGGTATGCTACCGCCGGGAAGGTAACCCCGGACCCCATGGTCGTGGCCTATCAGCACGCTGACTCCGACCTCTCCCCGTCCCTGCTCTCCACCCCGCTGGGCTGAAGGGCGGGTCCGGCCGGCCCGAATGCGGTTGTCGGGATTCGAACCCGAGTAGGTAGCTTGGGAAGCTACCGTCCTAACCACTAGACCACAACCGCGCGAACCGACCGGGAGGAGGGTCCGCTCTTACGCTTTGTGCGGGGCAAGGGTCCCGCTAGAGAAGCAGGCCCACCGACTCGCCGGGGATCGAGGGCGCGCTGGCCAGCAGGTCCGCGTTCGAGACGAGGCGCTCGGCGGCCGTGCTCGCGAACCCGGCCTGGCGCAGGACCGTCCGGGCCCGGCTCAGGTCGGTCGCGGAGAGCGCGACGAGCGGGTGGTTCCCGTCGCGGGCGACCAGGATCGCCACGCTCTGGATGTTCACTTTCGCCCGGGCGAGGGCTTCGAGGACCCGCAGGAAGCTCCCGGCCCGGTCCTCCATCCGAACGGCCATCATCTCCCGGACCTCGGTCTCGTAGCCGTTCGTCGAGAGGAGGACCAGGGCCCGGTCCGGGTCACTGACGATCAGCCGCACCCGTCCTTTGCCCGCGGCGGAGTCGACGCTGATCGCCGCGAGGTTGATCCGCTCCTTGGCGAGCACCCGGGCGACCCCCGCGAGAGCACCCGGACGATTCGGGAGCGTCAGCGAGATCTCACGGAGGGTCATCGGCGCCCCCGTAGGCAGCCCGGCCTAAAGGTTCGACGAGGGAGGGGCTCCCGACGCCTGGGTCAGTGAGGGTTTTTATACACGAATCGGGCCTAATTCTCGCTGCCGTAGTCTTCCCACGGAGCTGCGGGCGGTCTGTAGGATGGGGGAGCCGAGTCGCAACGCGCGCCGCCGGTATCGCCGGGCCCGACGCCGGCTCCGCAGCCAGCGGGGGGTTGTCGCGGTCATTGGGACCCTCCTGGCCCTCCTCGTCTTCTTCACGCTGTTCGGGGTCTTCGTGACCCAGTACCTCCCCCTCTGGATGACCGAGAACGAATCCGCGTTCACCGCGCAGGCTGACCTTGCCTTCGCCCAGTTCAAGTCGGCCGTCGACAGCCAGTACCAGCTCGGTGGACCCCAGTCGATCGGGGTCCCGTTCCAGCTCAGCTCCGGCAGTGTCCCGCTCCTCGCCCAGCCGACCGAAGGGATCCTGGAATTCCTCCCCTCGGGCTGCGCCAACGGCTTCAACACCACGACGGGGATTCGGGGCCAGCCGGCGTACGCCGTCTCCGGCGGCAAACCCGTCTATTCCCCGAACACGGGCCCGGCGGCCTGTGAGTTCGTGAACATCACCCTCCAAGAAGGCCCTGGCGGCTCCGGGTTCTTCAGCCAGCGGATCCCCACGGGCGTCCTCCAGATGCTCCTCCCGAACCGGTACTACACGCCCGAGACGTACTTTTTCGAGGATGACGCCGTCATCGACTGGCAGCCCGGCGGGTACGAGGCCATGGCCGTCAACCCGCCGCTCAACGTCAGTCACAACGCCGCGGGGAACACCACCATCTCCTCGACCCTCCTCCAGCTGTACGGGAACGCCTCCTCGATCGTCGGCCTGGGAAGCCAGGACCTCTACAGCACCTACCGCTACAGCCAGCCCGTCGCCTCGAACGGGCTGTACGTCGCCGCGAACAAGAGCTACCTGCCGTTCACCTTCACGTTCGAGATCGGGACGCAGTATCCGTGCGCGTGGTGGTCGTTCCTGACCCAGACGATGCAGTTCAGCGGGCTCGCCAGCGCGGACTGGTCGCTCAAGCAGCTGGCTCCTGGGACGAACCTGACCTCCACGACCGCCCCCAGCCTCGCGGTGTGCTCGAACCCGGCCGGGCTGACGAGCATCCTCACGCTCAATGTGGCGAACGTGAACTACGCCCAGTACTACTACGCCGGCGTGGAAGTCAGCGCCAGCCTCGGGGGGGCCTGACGACATGACCGCCTCCGGATCGTCCTCCTTCCGCGTCAAGATCCCGCGGGCCGCACCGGTCGAGAAGAGCCCGCTCGACACCAGTGCCAAGTCGGCGCTGCCCGCGACGGATGTGCCGGGGACGTTCATCACGGCGCTGCCGCCGCTCGCCGAGCCGACGATGCGCGAGCTCGAGGTGCAGGCGGTGAACCCGCCGTACTCCTACTCGCGGGTCTCCTACAACGACCGGAACAAGGAGTACCTCTACGAGATCATCGAGCCCCAGCTCTCGGGCCACGAGAAGGCGCTGGTCGCCCACCTGAAGGCGACCATGAGCCAGATCCTCGGCAGCGAGACCGCCAACCTGTCGACCGCCGACAAGCGCTCCTACCTGCGAGGCGAGGCGGAGGAGTACTTCCGCAGCCGCAACGTCCCGCTCTCTCCCCTCTCGACCGAGCGGATCATCTACTACCTCTTGCGGGACTTCGTCGGCTACGGGCCCGTCGACTCCCTCATCCTGGACCCGGAGGTCGAGGACATCTCGTGCGACGGGGTCGATGTCCCGATCTTCATCTTCCACGGCAAGTACGAGTCGATGAAGACGAACGTCATCTTCGAGGACGAGGACTCCCTCAACTCGTTCATCGTCATGCTGGGGCAACGCTGCGCCAAGGCCGTCAGCGTCTCCTCCCCCATCCTGGACGGGACCACCCCCGAGGGGCACCGGGTCCAGGCGACGTACGCGCGCGAGATCACGACCCGCGGCGCGAGCTTCACGATCCGTCGATTCAAGGAGCGACCGTTCACCCCGGTCGACCTCGTCCTGATGGGCAGCGCGAACGAGGAGATGGTCGCCTACTTCTGGCTCGCCGCGGAGCAGGGGGAGTCCGTGATCATCTGCGGCGGCCCCGCCGCCGGCAAGACCAGCACCCTCAACGCCATCGCCCTCTTCATCCCCCCGACCTCCAAGATCGTCTCGATCGAGGATACCCGGGAGGTGAACCTCCCCCACGAGAACTGGATCCCCGGGGCCACCCGGTCCGGGACCGGCGACCGAGGACCCGACGGGAAGACCGCCGGGGAGGTCGACATGTTCGACCTCGTGCGGGCGGCGCTGCGGCAGCGGCCGAACTACATCATCGTCGGGGAGGTCCGCGGCAAGGAGACGTACACGATGTTCCAGGCGATGGCGACGGGCCACACGACCTACTCGACCATGCACGCGGACAGCGTGAAATCGATGGTCAACCGCCTCGAGAATCCCCCGATCAACACGCCCCGTATCCTCCTCTCCGCGCTCAACAACGTCATCATCCAGATCCAGGCCCGGACGGAGAAGGGCGTGGTCCGGCGGCTCAAGCAGGTGCTCGAGATCGTCGGGTTCGAGCCGGAGACCAACGAGCTGATCACCAACACCGTCTACGAGTGGGACCCCGCCGGGGACACCTTCACCTTCAAGGGCCACTCGTTCCTTTTCGACAAGATCACCGAGGTGCGGAACTTCACGACCGACGAGATGGACGCGGAGTTCCAGCGCCGCGTCGACGTGATCCGCTACCTCGTGCGGTTCAAGATCACCGACTACCGCCAGCTGTGGCGGATCGTGGCGCAGTACTACAAGGACCCGAAAGAGGTCATGGCGCGCGTGCAGGCGGGGACCCCGTTCCCCAAGGGGTCGTAGGGGAGCGATGCCGGCGACCCCGACCTCGAACGCTGCCGTCCGCCCCTCCCGCCTTCCCGCGCCCGCCCTCGCCTCGGAGCCCACCCGCACCGTCCGCCTGAAGCGAGGCGAGCAGCCGACCCACTCGACCCTGACCCCCTTCCAGCGCTGGTGCTGGAAGACCTTCCGCCAGCGGGTCCTCACGCGACCCCCGGACCCGGCCCTCGAGGAGAACCTCCTGAAGGCCCACATCCGCCTCCGCGCCGACGAGTACATGGCGATGGTCTACGGGACGAGCATCGTCGTCACCATCGCGATGGTGTTCGCGGGGCTCGGGGCCGCCTTCTTCATGGTCGACATCGTCGGCCTCCCCTTGTTCGTGGGGGTCCTGCTCGCCGTCGGGCTCCCCGTCTTCGGCTTCGTCGGGACGCTCTTCGGGATGCCCGGGACGCCCGCGTCGACCGCGAAGGCCCGCGGGCGCAAGATCGACCGGAAGATCTCCCCGGCGATGAGCTTCGTCAGCGCGATGGCGTCCGCCGACGTCAACGTCGACCAGATCTTCAAGGAGCTGGCCCGCCAGAAGATCTACGGCGAGGTCGCCGAGGAGGCCGCCTGGATCACCCGCGACACCGAGCTCCTGGGGGTGGACATCCTGACCGCGCTCCGGACCGGCGCCCAGCGGAGCCCCTCCAAGCGGTTCCAGGACTTCCTGCAGGGCGTCGTGACCACCGCGACGAGCGGCGGCCAGCTGAAGCCGTACTTCCTGCTCAAGAGCGAGCAGTACGAGCAGGAAAACAAGCTCGAGATGCTCTCCCGCGTCGAGACGCTCGGACTGATGGCCGAGACGTTCGTCACGGTCGTCGTCGCCTTCCCCCTCTTCCTGGTCATCATCATCGCGATCTTCGCCGTCATCGGAGGCGGCGGGACGTTCATGATCGATATCCTCTGGGCGATCGTCGCGCTGCTCATCCCCATCGCGCAGTTCGGGTTCATCTTCTTCATGTATACGCTCACGGCCGACATGGTGTAAGATGGCAACCGCAAACGCGCCCGCATCCGTCCGGAAGGTCAAGGCCCTCGCCGCACCGACCGCCGCCGAGGAGGAGGGGCGACTCGGGAGCGCCGAGGTCGTCCTGATCGTCGGCGCGGTCGTCGCGGTCATCCTCTGGGTCGTCGCCGGGCTCACCTGGGCGGGGGACCTCAACTTCGTCTTCCGCTCCGGCGTGACGACCGGCTTCGACGCGGCCATCGACTGGATCGTCTTCGGCCTCATCGCCATCATGGCCCCCTACGGGTTCCTAAAGAGCCGGCAGCTCGGACGGGTCGAGAAGATCGAGGACCGCCTGCCCGACTTCCTCCGCGACGTCGCGGAGGCCGGACGGTTCGGCATGACCCTCCCGGACGCCATCGTCGTGGGGAGCAAGGGCCGCTACGGCCTCCTCACGGACGAGATCAAGAAGATGGCGAGCCAGCTCGAGTGGGGGGTCCCCGTCGCCACTGCCCTCCGCCTCTTCGAGGAGCGGGTCCCGACCCCGCTGGTCCAGCGGGTCGTCTCCATCGTCACCCGGGCCAACGAGGCCGGGGGGAACGTCGCGGACGTGCTGACCATGGTCGCCCACGACACGCGGGAGGTCCAGCTCTCCGTGAAGTCCCGGGAGATCCAGATGCTCACCTACCTCACGGTCATCTACATCTCGTTCGGGGTGTTCCTCGTCACGATCTACATCATGGCGGCGATCTTCCTGCCCGACATGATCACCGCGGGCTCGGGCGTCGCGCACTCGTCGCTCGGCTCCGCGGGGGGCGTATCGCTCGCCTTCACGCTCGTCCCGCAGCTGTTCCTCGCGTTCTTCGTCGCGGTCATCGCCCACGCGGTCGGGGACGGCATCATGGCCGGCATCCTGCAGAAGGGGAGGATCGCCTACGGCCTCCAGCACGCGACGATCATGCTGATCATGGGGTACCTCACGATGCGCTTCTTCGTCCCGATCCTTGCCGTCCCGGGGGGCTAAGATGGCCGGCGACGCGGCCCCCTCGGAGACCGTCGTGCTGGAGCGGCCCCCCCGCCGGCGGCCGCAGCGGTCGTTCTCGCCGTTCCTGCGGGTCGGAGCCGCGCTCCGGAAGGGCTCGACCGACCCCCACGGCGTGAAGCTCGCCCGCCTCGGGGTCTCGGGCCAGGGCGCGGAGGGGGAGGTGACCCCCGTGCCGCCGCTCTCCGACCCGGCGCAGAAGGAGGTCGACCTGGCGCCGATCCGACCCGGGTTCTCCTTCGTGCGGATCTCCTACCACAACGTGCGCAACGAGTACCTCTACGAGGTCATCGAGCCCCCGCTCTCCCCGCTTGAGAAGGAGCTGACCGAGCGGATGCACACGGTGCTGATCGACGACTTCGAGCCGCTCCCCGAGCTCGACCCCCAGACGAAGCGGACCGAGCTCCGCCTGATGGTCGACAAGAAGCTCCAGGAGTGGGACCTCTCCCCCGGCCCGACGACGAAAGGCCGGATGCTCTACTACCTCGAGCGGGACTTCATCGGCTACGGGATCGTCGATGTCCCGATGACCGACAGCGAGGTCGAGGACATCTCGTGCGACGGCGTCGGCATCCCGCTGTACATCTACCACCGGAAGTTCGGCTCCATCCGCTCGAACCTGAAGTTCGAGAGCGCGAAGCTGGTCGACGACTACGTCATCTGGCTCGCCCAGCGCTCGGGCAAGCACATCTCGGTCGCGAGCCCGATCCTGGACGCGACCGTCCCGGACGGCTCGCGTCTCCAGGCGACCCTCGGCGTGCACGTGACGAAGCGCGGGAGCTCGTTCACGATCCGTCGGTTCCGGGACAACCCGTTCACCCCGGTCGACCTGCTCAAGTTCCGCACGATGAGCCCCGAGATGATGGCCTACCTCTGGATCGCCATCGAGAGCGGCCAGTCGATGATGGTCTGCGGCGGCACGGCGAGCGGGAAGACGACGACCCTCAACGCCACGCTGCTCTTCATCCCGCCCCAGATGAAGATCGTCTCGATCGAGGACACCCGCGAGCTGAACCTGCCGCACGAGAACTGGGTCCCCTCGCTCACGCGCGCCGGCTTCGGCGCCAAGAACCTCGTGAGCGGCAAGGCGCCGGGCGAGATCGACATGTTCGACCTCCTCGCCGCCGCCCTGCGCCAGCGCCCGCAGTACCTGATGGTCGGAGAGGTCCGAGGCGCCGAGGCGTTCATCGTCTTCCAGGCGATGGCGACCGGGAAGACCTGCTACACGACCTTCCACGCCGAGAGCGTCAGCGCGATGGTCCACCGGATGGAGAACCCGCCGATCTCGCTCCCCCGCTCGCTCGTGAGCGCGCTGAACCTCGTCCTCCTCCAGCGCCAGGTGAAGGTCGGCTCGAAGATGACGCGGCGCGTCCAGTCGCTCACCGAGATCGTCGGCCTCGACCCCGAGACGAACGAGCTGATCACCAACTCGGTCTATTCGTGGAACCCGGCCGACGACACGTTCCTCTACTCGGGCCACTCGTACGTCTACGAGCGCGTCGCGCTCGCGAAGAACTGGTCGATGAAGGAGATGGAGCGCGAGGTCCGACGGCGCGTCGAGGTCCTCGACTACCTCCAGGCCCGCGAGGCCCA
>JASHYQ010000173.1 GCA_030042955.1 Thermoplasmata archaeon | reverse complement strand
GAGTATTTAAACGACTATATAAACCCCATGCGAGGCTGAGCTTTGGGATTCCATCAAATTGACTCCCCGAATTGTGTCACAGGACTGGGAATAGAATCACATCGGATTGGTGGCCGTGTTGGGACGGGGGCGCACGCCGCCGGACCTTCCTTAGGAGGCAGACCGACGGTCGCAGGGTCGATGCCGTTCTCATAGATTTCGTGAACTAGGATTCCGATGTCGTACGCCAGAAGTTTCGCCGGTAGCTCGTTGAAACGAACGAGGGGGTTCTTTGCCAGCGACCCCTCACCTAGCTTTCGCTGGACTGCGGAGAAGACCGCCTCGACGTTGCTTCGGGCGTGGTACCGCCGGTCGAACTCTTCCCGGTGCAGTTGGAAGAAATGGTACATCTTGGGCCAGACCATGGATCCTCGAACGTGGCCGGTTGAGCCGACCTTGAACGGGATGAACGCATCCATACCGAGGCGGGCCGCCGCCCCCGGCAATCTAAACTGGCACTGGGGTCCTCACCGTAATCATGACGAGCCCTGCTCGTCGCCCCAGCGCCTTCTGGGCCTATGTGATCATTGCGGTGGCCGTTGGCGCGACAGCAGTCTATGCAGCGGTGACGATCATCGAGACGCCTGGTTGGTCCTCGAGGACCGTCGAACTGCCCGGAGAGGGCATACCGGCGTGTTACTTTGTGAACTCGACAGCACACATCGATCGATTCTGCATCGCAGTATACGGTACTCCAGCCGGCGAGGAGCTGAACGGGACATTTGACCATGGCCTGGGTACCCAGACCTCGGCAATCGCCATGAGATACGGGGCCTGCGCGAGCGCTTGCTCCACGAGCGAGACTTGGGTGGCTCCGGACGGCACGGGGCGGGTCGTCTGGTCGTTCACGCTGTCAGTCACCTTGCAGGTTCTGGGCTAGGATTGACGAGCGCTAGACAGTCGGACTTGGCGCCACTAATTCGGGTCCGGCTGTCCGCGAATGGTCGACGGTGTAGACACCAGGTGTGGAATCATCCGGGCTTTCTGTCTAGCAGGACGCCACTCGCACGCCTCGCGCCCATTCCGTTAGATCGACCGAGGAACAAAATCCCAAGGATGACGATACAGTCACAGACCTACGAGGCCGCCGATTAGGATCCCAAAGCTGCGAGGCTGAAACGCCCCGCCGCCTCACGGGGGCGGCGTCGGACGCTCGTTGAAGGCGGGGCCTAGCGCGCCGTCCTCGAGCGGGAGCTCGAAGAACTGCCGCAGGAGCCGGCGGGTGAACCCCCAGAGGACATGCCCCTCGAAGACCGTCGCCGGCACGGGGTACACCCCCCGTGAGGTGTCCCGTTCGACCGACCGCGTCCGGTCGAGAGCTCCCCGGGGGAGCCAGAAGACATGGGCCACCTCCGCTTCGTCCCGGGGAAACGGAGGCCGGATCGGGGGGCCGAGGGCGGTCGCGAAGACCCCGACCTTGAGGCCGAAGCGGACCGCGTTCTCGGTCCCCACGTACCGGAGACCGCCTCGCAGGTCCCCGAGCGTGAGCCCGACCTCCTCCTCAAGCTCGCGGGAGGCCGTCACCGCCAGGTTCCCGTCCGAGTCGGCCACGTGGCCCCCGGGAAGGGCGATCTGACCGGAGGCAGGGTCGTCGAGGCGTTCGGCCCGCTCGATCAGGAGGACCTCGACGTCCGTCTCTCCCTGGCGAAGGACGATCGTGACGGCCGCGCCGGCCGTCGAGACCGGAGGTCGTTCCTCGGCGTAGCGCGCCAGCCACTCCTCCACCGAGCGGGTCGCGGGGGCGGACGCCGCGGTCACGCTTGCCAGTCGAACCTGACCTTTTCCCGGATAGTGGACCGGTCGTCGGGGTTCTCTTTGCGCGGGGCCGTGCCCGCCTCCAGCACGGCGACGCGCGCGCGCAGGTCACGCACCAGCCGCTCGAGCTCGACGACCCGGGCCGCGAGGTTGGGAGCTGTCGGAGCGCTCACGTCCTCCTCCACTCCGGGGGGGCAGATAAACGTCGTGCCGAGGCCTCAGGGTGCGGCGGTAGGGGGGCGTGCCTCCGCGCGCCGGAGATGCTCGAGGAGCGCCTCGGCCAGCTCGTCCGGGCGCTCGACCGGAATCATGTGGCCAGTCTCCGCGAAGATCCGGATCACCGAGCCCGGGATCGACTGGCGAAGGATCCGGCCGTGCGAGGCATCGGTGACTTGGTCGTCCATCGCCTGCACTAGGAGGGTCGGCTTGCGGATGGCGGTAATCGAATTCCGTTCGTCGAACGATTGGAGGGAACGCCCCCAGGCCACCGCCGCGGTGTAGTCCCGGGTCCGCACCTCCTCGTTGACCAGGTCGACGATGTCGAGGTGAGCCTCTACCCAGTCCGGATAGTAGACGTCCTTCAGGAGGCGAAGTGCGAAGGCATCGGGACCCTCCTCCGTCGAGGTCGACCACCACCGCTCCATCACCGAACGGCTGTGAGCGTCAAGGTAGGCGGCGCCGCTGACCAGGGCGAGGCTCCGGGTGCGTTCCGGGTGGTCCAGGGTCAGCCGCAGGGCGAGGAACGCCCCGCCACTGAACCCGACCCAGTGCGCCGAGTCGACCTTCTTCTCGTCCAGGAGGTGCAGGACGTCCGCGGCCATCTCGGTGAGCGTGAACTGGGAGCCCGGAGGGGCCCGGCTCTGGCCATGGCCTCGCAGGTCGGGGGCGATCACGCGGAACTCAGCGGCCAGCCGGGTGGCGACCGCGTTCCAGACGAGTCGGTCCCCCCCGATGCCGTGGAGGAGCACGACCGGGGGTCCCTGACCGTCGTCGCGGCAGGAAAGCTGGGCGGGAAGGACGGGCGCTGACGCCATCGGTCCGACCGACGGTCTCGCCCTCTTTAGGTCGGCGGAGCGCGGGAGGGCACCTCCTAAATAGAGGACCCCGGCTCTCACCCCTCGATGGCGCGCGGGGTGATGCTCATGAGCGGCGGGATCGACTCCCCGGTGGCGATGCACTACCTGCTTCGCCAGGGGCACGAGCTGCTGGCCGTCCACATGGACAACCGCCCGTTCACGGACGACTCGCCGCTCTCCAAAGTGGTCGACCACCTCGCGATCCTGCGGGAGCGATACCACCAGCCGATCCCGCTGTACGTGGTTCCCCACGGGACGACCCAGGTCACGCTCATGCGGGAAACCGACCGCCACGTCGGCTGCGTGCTTTGCCGGCGGTTCATGTGGCGTTCGGCCGAGCGGGTCGCGGAGCGCGAGGGGGCGACCTTCCTCGTGACGGGCGAGGCCCTGGGGCAGGTCGCCTCCCAGACGCTCTCGAACATGCGCAGCGCCACGGCTTCCGTCCACCTGCCGATTGTTCGTCCGCTGATTGGGTTCGACAAGCAGGAGATCGAGGCGGTCGCGAAATCGATCGGCACCTACGAGATCTCCACTCGGCCGGGCGTCTGCTGCCAGGCCGTCCCGGATAAGCCGGCGACGCGGTCGAACTTGGTCCAGATCCTCCGGGAAGAGGAGCAGCTGGACGTGGAGCAGATGATCGACGACTGCGTTCGCAAGGCCGTCATCCTCTGAGGCCCCCACCGGGCGGTCGCTGCGGCAGGCCCATGTACCGAACCCTTCGCCTCTGCTCGAGCGGAGGGGGATTCGAGGCGCTCCCGGACCCGCCGCGCCCGCTCAACTTGGGACGGGTCCGCGCCGCCCTCGAGGCGGCAGGAGTATCGGTGATCGATGCGCGCGTAATGCTCATCGCCTCGCTCGAGACCGAGGTGACGATCAGCCGAGCGGGGCGACTGCTCTTCAAGACCGCTGACCCGGCGGCCGCCGACCGTGCGTTCGCTCGGCTCCGCCCTCTGCTAGAGTGAGAAACCTACGCACGGTCCTCGTCAGCAAGCCGCTAGGTTAATTCCGCGCTCGGCCTTCTTTGAGTCGGGAATTGGTATGCGGGAAGCATGGGTCGTCGGGGCGGCGTCGAACCGTTTCGGCAAGATGGCGGACACCGGCCGGGAGGCCGCGACGCGGGTCTCTCTGGCGGCCATCGAGAAATCGGGCCTGGAGCCGAAGGACATCGGCTACACGTTCGTCTCAAACTGCTTCGGAATCGCGGAGCATCAAGCCCACGTGGGACCGCTGATCAACGGAGGGCTCGGAATCCCCGACGTGCCGTCCTGCACGGTCGAGTCGGCGTGCGCCTCCTCCAGCGCCGCCCTGCACGAAGCGTTCGTCCAGGTGGCGGGGGGGTTCATCGACGCGGCCCTGGTCGTCGGCTCGGAGAAGCTCTCCCATCTCGACACGCTCGCGGCGACGAGCTACTTCGCGATCGCCGCGGACTATCCGTTCGAGACCAGGAACGGGGCGACGTTCCCCGGGCTGTACGGAACGCTCGCGAGCGCCTACCAGGCCGCGTTCCCACACCCGCCCGAGATGCTCGGAGCGATCGCGATCAAGAACCACGCCAACGCCGCCCGAAACCCCCACGCTCATTTCCAGCGGGAGATCTCGATGGACACCTACCTGTCCTCTCCGATCATCGCCTCCCCGCTGCGGCTGTACGACTGCTGCCCGTTTTCGGACGGGGCGGCGGCCGTGGTGGTCGCCGCGAAGGAGTTCGTGAAGAAGCCCGTTACCGAGCCCCTGGTCATCCGGGCCTCCGCGCGCGCCGGCTCGATCACCGACATGCAGGACCGGCCCGACCTCCTGGGACTTCCGGCGACGAAGATCGCCGGGGCGAAGGCCTTCCGTCAGGCGCACATGGAGCCCAAGGACATCGACTTCATGGAGGTCCACGACTGTTTCACGATCGCCGAGGCGGTGGCGATCGAGGACCTTGGCTTCTTCCCCAAGGGGACGGGCGTCAAGGCCGCGCTCGAGGGGGTCACCGTCCGGGACGGCCGTCTCCCGGTCAACTCCTCGGGTGGACTGAAGGCGAAGGGTCATCCGGTGAGCGCGACCGGGGTCTCGCAGGTCGTTGAGGTGTTCGAGCAGTTCAACGGACTCGCCCACGGGCGCGAGGTCCCCAAGACGGGGACGGCCCTCACGCACAACGTCGGCGCCACGGGCGGCTCCTGCTCCGTCCACATCTTCTCGCACCGGTAGAGGCGGCACGATGACCGACGAACTTCCGCGGGCCGGGCACGCCGTCGCCGACTTCGTGCAGGGGTACGAGGAGGGGCACAAGCTCCGGGGCTTCCGCTGCCCGAAGTGCGGCTTCGTCAGCGCGACGTGGGGGATGGCGTGTCCGCGATGTGGCGGCCGCAACCGAGAAGAGCGGGAACTCGGTCAGGCCGGTCGGGTGGTCGCGTTCACGCTGCTGACCGTGCCGGGCGACGAGTTCCTCAACGACGCCCCCTACGCCTACGTGGTCGTGGAGCTCGACGGCGGGGGTCGCATCACCGGCTGGATGCCGACCGTGAAATCGGTCGACGGGCTCGCGGTCGGCGACCGGGTCCATTTCGTCCCGAGTTACAAACCGGGGGTCCAGTTCGCGAAGGAGGCGGACGCTTCCCCGTAGGGGTGACCGTCGGATGGTTGACGCTCCGCCGACCGACGCCGACCGACCCTGGCTGAAGAAGTACCCCCCCTCGGTCCCTCCCCACGTCGAGATCCCGAACGTCCTCCTCCCCGAACTCATCGAGGCGAGCGTCCGCCGGTGGGGGAGCCGGAGAGCGCTCGTCTACTACGGGGCGAAATGGACCTACGCCCAATTCTGGCAAGCGAGCGAGCGCCTCGCCGCCGCCCTGGCGAAGGAGGGGGTCGGCCCGGGTGACCGGGTCGCGATCTACCTGCCGAACTGCCCGCTCTACCCGATTGCGCTGTTCGCGGTCCTCCGGCTCGGTGCGACCGTTGTGCAGGTCAGCCCGCTCTACATCGGCCAGGACCTCACCCGGATCCTCCAGGACTCGACGCCGAAGGCCCTGGTCACCCTCGAGATCCTCTACCCGAACCTCACGAAGGTGCGAGGCGAGTAC
>JASHYQ010000017.1 GCA_030042955.1 Thermoplasmata archaeon | reverse complement strand
TCCCGCCGGCGATCGCGAACGCGTAGTAGACTCCGACGATCGCGAACGTGATGAGCGCGGCCGCGGCGTACCGGCCCACGAGGAGCACCGAACGTCGGATCGGAAGGACCAACATGTAGTAGCCCGCGCCGGTGGAGAAGTCGACACTCAACGCGTCACCCCCAAAGAAGGCGGCGGCGAGGATGATCCAGAGCGGGGCGTAGCCCAGGAAGTTGCACACATACTCCGAAGGATGGTCGAGTTGTGTGAGTCGTTCTGTCGCGACCCCCACGCTGACCTGGAACGTCAGCGTGAGGGCGGAGACCACGAACACGAATCCGAGCAGCCCCAGGAACCGATTGGTCCGGAAGTAGTGCCGGAGCTGGTGCATGGTGACGATGCCCCAGTCCTTGAAGTCGGAGACGCGATGTCGGGCCTCGCCGACCGTCCTGTAGGCATGTTGAGCAGAGGATGTCACGGTCGCCACAGCATGCCCCTTCGTCCTGGCGGTTCCCGCCGACCTACCCGGCCCGGGAGCGTTGGTTGGCCGTGCAAGGCCCGCTGCCCTCGCCGCTCATGTAAAAAATGCATGGGCGAGGGACTTAACCCTTCCTTCGAAGGGTGTTTATGCGGTCCCCGTCCGGTCCCGTTCCTTAGGCCGAGACATTTTTAGCGGCGCGTCGCTTTGTACATCGCTCGGGCCGGGCACGAGGGCATGGGGCGGAGGGGCCTCTCGACAATCGCAGCCGTGGTTCTGGTGAGTCTCGCCGTGGGCGCGGCGAGCGGTCAGCCCCTGCCGCGAGGTGTCGAAGCTTTCGGGTCCCAGCCTGCCGGGGGGTCGGCGTCGATATCGATCGCCGCCGTGCCGGACTATGGCTACCAACCCGAGACCATCGGCAACGTTCCCCTCAACGCGATCATCACGGTGAACTTCACCGACGATGACGTGCTCCCCCACACGTTCAACATCTCCTCGCGCGAGGGGTTCGAGATCCCAACTAGCTATAACGCCGCCCAGCTGAACAAGCTCTTCTCCGAGTATCCTGCCCTCTATGCGGCTTCGGTAGGCTACGAGGGAGCCACTTCGACCGGCAGCTTCACCTCGCCTTCTGCGCCGGGTTGGTACGAATTCCTATGCAACGAGTCCGGGCACTTTGCCGAGGGGATGTACGGGTTTATCGCCTTCGGCGAACCGGTTCCCTCGAATCTCACCCTACCCCACCACGGTTCGGAGATTCCGACCACGGGCTCGCCCCTCATCGCCATCCTGGGGGGGGTGGTCATCGTCGTGGTCGTCGCGGGCGTCGTGATCTGGCGACGCCGACGGTCGGCGTACCGCCCTCCCCCCGAGCTACGTCACTAGCCACCGAAGGGTCCACCCCTCCCTTCCGGTCGATTCCTTTCCCAGGCAGCTGGCACCGGATTTCAACTGAAGGACTCGTACTCCGCTATCGATGGTTGGACCGACACCGGGGTCCCACCGGTAGCGGCCGAGCCACGACCGGACGATTCGGGCAAATCAGAAGAGGCGGCTGCTCCCCTCGGGCACGATTCGGCCCGTTGACCTGCGCCTCCTTCGCCCCGGCGAGGGATTCAACCGTCCTCGGCGCGATCGCGCGAGCTCGCTCATCCGACGCCTACTCAAGGAACCTCTTCTCCGCCCTCCTCCTCGACAGATATTGCGAGGCCGCCGAAGGAACAAGTCCCAACAGACTCGCGACTCGCCGCGAGGACGAGTCGAGCAGCCCGGGCAGGCCTCTCGCGCGCGGAGCCACGGGCTCGCTCTTGGCCCCGGGAGTCGGCGGACGACTACGCCGACCGACCCGTTCCCCTGCGCCAGGTCATGAGGCGGTGACGTTGAAGTAGAGGATGAAGCCGGAGGGGCCTACATCGGGCAATGAGGTGGCGTAGACGAACACCTCCAGGCCGAACGTCTGATCCGGAGTGAACCCTGCCGCCGCGGCGTAGCTCAGGTAGTGCGGGTAGCAGCACTTGGCGTAGCCCGGGGTGAACAGTTGAGGGTTCGCTCCGCTCGTGCTCAGCGTGAAGTTCCCGATCGACTCGTAGTATGCGGCCGTGTTGGTCACGTTAAAGTAGAACCAGAACCCGGCGACGGGGGGCGAGTAGTTGTCGTCCATGAACGGCTGCGCGGGGCAGTGACCACAGACTTCCTGATTTTGGAGCGCGGGAAAGTAATCGCTTAGGTTTCCCGAGTAGGTGACGTTGGCGATGACCCCTTGGACGACCTCGTTGTACGGGTTCGGGTTGGGTCCCGGCGTCGTGCCAGAGGAGGCCCCGGGGGCCAGTCCGAACCAGTTGGTCGCCACGCCGGTCCAGACGACGATCTCGGCGGCGAGGACGGCCCCGAGGAGAAACGTCCAAGGGACCTTCGTCGCGGCGACACGCGAGCTATAGAAGCGAGCCCGCCGCCGCAGCACGCCCCCGGACCGGCTAGTCGGGCTCGTGGCTCTCATGCGGCCGTGCCGCAATTCCTCCCACGATGATCTAGCCACCCAGCCGCCGATAATGCTTGTCTCGTCTGACCGAACGGCCTTCTCGGAGGGATCGCGTCCCGTCGCCGCTCGGCTCTCGCTCTCCGCGCTTTCCGGAGCTTCGGGCCTTCGAGGGAAGGTGAGTGGGCCGGGTCGGGGCCGGTCGGACCGTCGCCCCGTCAGCAGGCACGCAACTCGGGGTCCAGCCACCTCATGCGGGCGCGGACCTTCCGGGGGCTCCGTCAAATGAGGGGGTTGCCCGGCGTCCTCTCCTCCGCCTCGTTCCAGGGTTTCAGGGAGACCGCGAACCGGGGGTCCACGCTGAACTGCTCGCAACCGGACTGGGTCCGGAAGCACGGCGTTCATTTCCCATGGCAAGGTCCTCGGGGTCGCCCAGCGCCTCGTAAGCCCTGACCAACTAGCCCGAAAGCCCGGACACGGCCGTCCGGATGAATCGATGCGAACAACGCGTAGCCCGTCCTCTAAGACGCCCCTGGACGGCAGCGTCCGCCTGCGCTCGGTTTCCGACCGAAGCTACATGCGTTGCACGTCAGAGGGGGATCCGGTTCCTCGGCCACCAAGATGCCAACATACCGATGAGGCATTATGGCGGGGACCACTCCGAACTCCGAGCGGGCGCAGGTCATGAGCGTTCAAGCGTACGTGTTTGTTACAACGAAGAACCCCGGCCCACGGGCCGCGTGCCGCGCTATCCGGAAGATCTCGGGAGTGGTTCGTGCCGACGCCCTCTTCGGGGGCCCGGCCGTGATTGCCATCGTCCAGGGCCGGGACCTGGCGGAAATGGATGCCCCGATCGACGCCGTCGTGCAACTGCCGATGGTCGTCGATACCGAGACCCACGTCGTTCGACACATAGAGCAGGAAGACGTAGTCAGGAACCGAGTTCTCGGCCGTCGGCGGAGCCCTTCCGTCCGAGGACGACGCTCTCGCCCGCGATAGAGGAGAGCCGCGACGGATTCCCTTGGCCGCTGCAGGTTGCAGGCGGGCTTGCGCCGTCCTACACTCGCCCGACAGCTGCAAGGGCAGCTGCAGCCAGTAGTCGATTCTGCAATGACTTTTGTGTGCCTCCTGGAGGTGTGTAAGCAGGATTACACCCGCCACGCGGGAACCGGTCCCGTGGGTGAGGGGCAGGTCGGAGAGCTACCGTCCGAGCTAACGATATCCCTCCGTCGTGTAGCTCAACATGAGGAATGCGCCCAAGGGGATTCGGTGATCCAATCTTGTCGGTCCGGGGATATCTATCTGAGTCCTCGACGTCGAGAGTCCGCGCTTTGTGACACCCGACGCAAGGACCGTCCCGCTTCCGAGCTCGAAGAGCTGAGCGAGAGAGTTTGTGGGGTTGGACGCTGCGAGCATGGCATCCCGGCCGTCAATGGTCACCCCATACTGGCGCCCCCAGGAACTGACCGTCACACCACGCTCTCGTCCCCAGGAGCCGGGTTGCATCTCCAAGGAGGCGACCACCGCGCCGCCGGCATCATGGATCAGAAAGGGGTCCTTGCTCTTCCCCAGCATGACTCCCCCGGCGCCTACCGAGTCGAGGACTAGGATCGGCGACCGACTCTCATCCACCAGGATGTATCTCGCCGGATACGTCGGCTCGGACGTCGCTTCTCCTACAAACATTCCTGAGGGATCCTCGAATCGAAAGGTCCGCCATTCCCCAATCCTGGTCGCGGGCATCTTGCCGGGGCCCTCGGACCCCCAGCTTACGGCCGACCTGACGTTGGAGTGGAGCATCACGAGCTGGTTGAGGGTCGCGAGCCGAGACGGTGGCGCCCTGACCGTAAACTGATAGGCAGGGGCACTGCCCGGGGTTGAGGGGGGCGGTGCGCCGGCGCAAGAATCCAAATGCATCCCACAGCTGGGGCAGAACTGCGCCTCATCGGGGACGGGCTTCCCGCAGTGTGCGCAAAACATCGGTCGGGTACCTAACTCCTAAGCCAAAAGAGTTGGCCCGGCTCTGGAGGCGCAACGACTCCGGTGCTTACTTGGAACTGCGGGAGTCCCGACCCCGAGGTCCGCAAACGGTTCCGCAGTTCATCCACGATCGCCCGGTGGGTGGAAGGGCTGTTGCAGCCTTGACGGCCAAGCCGTGCGGATGCTGAATAGGTATCCAAGTCGCTCGAATTCTTAATAATCATCCGCCCTGAGGCTGGAAGGGGAGTCGGACGATGACGAGAAAGGTCCTAATCACGATGTACATGACCTTAGATGGTTTTGCTGCGCTTGCTGATGGTCCGGACGACCCCGAGGCGGACCGTCAGTTTTGGGAGGCGATGTGGACTGGGCCGATGGATAACGTCGACACGCTCCTGCTCGGGAGAAGGACCTACGAGGGCTGGGCGGGGTTCTGGCCCGGTCTCGTCGACGCTGAGAACGAACACTGGAGGGCCTTCGCCCGGTTCTCGACCCGGGTAGAGAAGGTCGTATTCTCGCATACGCTCCGGGAGGCCACGTGGTCCAACTCCCGGATTGTCCGTGGCTCTGTGGGGGACGAGATTTCCCGACTGAAGTCTCTCCCCGGGAAGAACATGATCGTCGCGGGCGGCGTTC
>JASHYQ010000172.1 GCA_030042955.1 Thermoplasmata archaeon | reverse complement strand
GCTGAGCCCGTCCCCGAGTCTTGAGGGGCATCCTCGGCGGTAGGGGCCCGGGACCTTAGGGCTAGCGCCCTGGAACGGGCGAACCGCGAAAGGATATCTTGCACCGCCGCTCGGGACAGATGAAGGGCCCTCGATGAACGACCGTGGAGGAAGGGGATTAGGCCTCCTGTTCGGGGCCCTCGGCGGCGGGCTGATCGTCGTCGAGGGCCTGATCGACTTCGTGCGGGGAGCCTATTCCGTCGCGATCGGGCACCCGTACCTGGCCCTGGGAGCGTTCGGGGCGTTCGTCCTCTTCGTCGTGCTCGGACTGGTGTTCATCATGTTCGCGGTCCTCGGCTCCTCGCGGGAGCAGGACCGCGCGCTCGCCTCGGGGGTAGTGATGGTCGTGGTTGCGCTCCTTGGAATTGTTCTCCTGGGGTTCGCGAACGGACTCATCGGCCTCCTTGGGAGCCTCTTCGTCCTGATCGGGGGACTCCTATTCCTCGTCGCGGGCCGGTAGAACCACCAGTGCTGCCGCCGTCCATCTCTGTCGAGCGCCCCGGGACGTGACGTTCTACTGAGGACGAGGATGTCCTCGGCGTCGCGCCAGCGTTGTCGTTGCGGGGGGAAGCGAGGGAAGGAAGGGGTCCGAAAGAGGTTGGGAGCGGGGGTGAGCCCCCCACCTTGAATGCGGTCGGAGGTCGGCGTCTAGCTGCCGGCCACCGAGACCGTCACCGCGGTTGCGGAGTTGCTTCCCAGGTCCAGGTCAACGGTGAGGACGGCGGTTTCGCTGATACCGCTCAGGTCCCAGCTGGCGCTAAACGCGACAGGCGTGGCGGTCCCAGTACCGGGAGTCACCGTGATTGAAAACGTGTCAGAGTAGGAGGTGCTCTCAGCCAGCGCTGCACTCGTGGTAAAGGTCAAACTCAGATACAGATCCCCCGATGCACAGGCGCCGGCACCGGTCACCCCTGACCCGTAGTACAAGGTCTGCGTTGCGCTGGTACTAGCCGTCGGGGAGGCCGAGGAGCACGAGGAGACGGGGGCTGAGTTGGTGTAGCCGGTCGCCACACTTTGCTCGTAGATCGTGCCGGGGTTCGTGACCGTTCCGCTCCCGTACGAGGACCCGTTGGTCGGGGGTGAGATGACGAAGGTGGTCACCGCCGTGGCCACCGCGAACCCTGCCGCCAACGTCAGGAGCGCAATGATTGTCGCCGCGTAGACCGTTTTCCGCTGAAGGGCTTTACTCATCGTCTTCACCACGTCTCTGTTCCGGGTCAACTCCCGCGCGCACGAGGAACTATGATGAAAAGGCGACCATGGCGTATTTATACGTACTCCCAGAATCCCATCGCATCCAGACGTCCGATCCTCCCGGGACGCCGGGGGATGAGCCGAGGTGCCGGACCGCGTGGTTTTCTCTGCACTCCCGCCCGTCCCCCCGAGGATGCGGTATATCTCATGAGCCGGGATCCCGCGGCTTGTGGCCGATTGCTTCCCGCTCAGAAGCGCGCGCACCCGCCCTGGCCTGATTCGGGACGCTCCGGGCATCGGGGTGGGCGTCGGGGCTGGGGTTCAGACCCACGCGATCGGACCCAACATTCGGCCGTCGTAGCGACCCCGCCGCCGGCAGCCGTGGCCGACCTGACCGTCGATAGACTGAATAGCTCGGGTCCCACTTCTTTGTAGGACGAGAAGCCCTATGGCCGAGGCTGGCGGTACATCGTCCCGAGACTCCCCCCTCATCTCCGTGTCGCTCTACCGGAGTCTCCCGCTTTTCATCAGTTCGGCAGTGCTCTTCGTGATCGGGCTCTTCGTACTGTACTCACGCCCCCACTTCGGCCCGGGTTTCTTCTCTCTCTGGGCTCTTTTCGTCGCGCTGGGCTTTGTGGCCGCGATTGGAGGGGTTGCCTCCTGGCTCCTCGTGGAGGAGCCCAGTGCGCCCTCTGCTAGAGGGGCGCGCACCCGGCCAGCGAAGGAGGACGCGCCGGGGGAACCGGATCGGGTCCCACTCAGCCAGCCTTCCCGCGTGGACCGCGCCGACTTCGGCCGGCCCTCGCCCCTGGTCCATGACCGGGGGGATGCCCGCCCCTATGCTCCAACGGTCGCTGAGCTCGGCACCTCGGTTCCCGCGGCCCCCGAGTGGGATGAGGACGCGCCAACCGTGACGGAACCACTCGCCCGATCGAATTGGGCAGAATCGTTTACCCCGGCCGACGCGCTGAGGGACCTCGACGGGATCGAACAGGAACTGGTCCCGCGGTCCTCGCCCCGTTCCTCTCCGCCCACCACCGCGTAACCGAGCGGGCGACCGTTAAGAGGACCTGGCGCGGTGGGCCCGCTCGTGCCGTTGGTCACCTTCGCAGCGGTCGACCGCTCGGCGCTTCGGTGGATCCGCTCCTCGGAGTCGCCCGTAGAGTTCACCCTCTACGCGGAGGACCAGGCCCTGGCGGTCCTCCGGTGGTCGAAACGGGGCGGTACCACGGCCCAAGCGGAGACCACCGCGGGCACCCTGTTCCTGGAGCGGAGAGGCTTCCTCAACCCTCACCTCACCCTGCACGCCGTCGAATCCGGACCGGTCCTGGCCCGGGTGTCCGTCCACCTGAACTACCATACGATCGAGGTCGTCGGGGGCGCTCAGTACCGGTTCCATCGGGCAGGCCTGCTCGTACCCGCCTGGCAGATCACGACCGCCGACCTGAAGGAGCTCGTGCACCTCGAGCCGACTCGCGAGACACGCCGGCTGGAGGGCGGCGCGGTCCTGGTCACTCCGCTCGGAGCGGCCTCCGCGGACCTGCCCGCGCTGCTCGTGCTCAGCTGGTTCTTCATCGTGCTCGCCTGGTTCGAGGACGAGGCGATGATCCCGCTCGAGGGGCCCAACGCTCCTCCCGGGGCGCCCGACTCCTTCTAGGCCGGTCGGGCTATCGAGGTCGTCCAGAGCCGGTCGAAGCAGGCCGAACAGAGGTTGTGCATCTTCTGCCACTCCCCCTCGGCGGGGGCCGAGCTGATCCGGGTGATCACGGTCTGGCACGAGTCGCACACCAGTTGCCCGTCCCGCAGCATCGGGTCCTCGCGGTGGGATTTCCCTCGGGTACTAAACGGGTCGCGCCGGAGTGTCCGCAGGCTTCCCGCTTAACGCGGCGAGGACCCTCGGGAACATGACGTCGTACCGAGCGACGCTGTCCCGGTGGACTCCGTCGAACTCCTCGTGGTCAACCAGAACTCCATGGCGTCGAGCGGTCGCCGCGAAGATCCGAGCCCCCACGTCCAGCGCCCACTCGTCCCGAGTACCTCCGTCGACGTAAACGTAGGCGAGGCGTCGCAGGGCCTGGGCGTACCGCTCCGTCTCGACCATACGGACCGGGTCCCAGGCGAGCCAACGAGCCCAAACCTCGGGCCGGAGCTCGCCGGTCTCGAGGTCGAACGGCAAGTCGAACCGCCCCGGCTCCCCCTCCAACGGCGAGTAGCAGGAGGCATACGCCATCAGCTCGAGCGCCCCGATCAATGGGTTTTCCGGGCCGAACGCACTGGTCGGCTGCGAGAGGACCCTTCGCAGGAGGGCCTCCGGTCCCCCCTCCTTTCGAATCGCCCGGTAGGCGAGGGGCATCTGGGGAGCGTAAGCGTACTCGAAGTACGCGTCCCCCGCGTTCGAGGCCGCTGCGCGGAAGACGTCCGGGTGGCGCATCGCGAGCACGAGAGACCCGAACCCACCGCTCGAGGTCCCCAGCACCCCGGTCGGGCCCGTGTGGTACTTCTCCGCGGCCCACGGCAGTACCTCCCGCATGACGTGGTCCTCGTACGGTCCGGTGGCCGACGAGTTGAGGTACTGGCTTCCGCCTAGCGTCGTAAGGCAGTCCGGGGCGACCATGACGGCCTCCGGGGCGGCCCCGCTCCGGATCAAGAAGTCGAGGCGGCGGACCCGGTTGCTGGTAAGATAGGTGGGCCGGGCCGCGTTGACCCAGCCCGCGCCCGTGAACCCGCTGAGAAGGAGGAGCAGCGGGAGCCCCTCGGTCCGTCCGGACGGAGGGAGGTAGACCATCAGGTCTCGGCGGCTCGGGTCCCCCCACGGATTCCCTTTCAGCAGTTCGCTGTCGAACGGGTGAAGCTCGAGGCGGCCGGCGAGGGGGCCGGGGAACACCCGTTCGCTGCGCGCTTCGGTCGGGACCCGGATCGTCATGCTGGTGGGGAGGTGCCCGGGGGTCTTGAGCCCGCCGGGAACTGCAACGGGTCGCTTCTCCAACAACGGAATGACCTACCGGGAGATGTGAGGACGAGGGGCCGTGGAGATTCTCGGACCGGATGCCTTCGACGGCCGAACGTTGCGCCGCGCGGGTCGTTACGCGGTCGTGTTTGCGGCCGATTGGTGCCCCTTCTGCCAAGCGTTCCTTCCCCAGTTTGCGAAGCTGGGAGAAGACCCGAAACTCCACGTCGCGCGCGTCGACCTCACCGACCCCGACGCCCCGCTCTGGGAGCAGTTTGAGGTCGAGGTCGTCCCCTCCGTCGTCGTGTTCCGGGACGGAGAGGTGACCTTCCGCCTCGACGGGATCCCGGGAGTCGGACTCGGACCCGCCGATGTACGGAGGATCCGGACGGCCGTCTCCGCCTAGCAGGAACCTCGGTCGATGGAGGTTTTAGCCCCTCCCCGGTACCGCCGGCCATGAGCGCGAAGCACGGAGGCGAGCCGGTCGGAGCACACCCCGTGGCCCTCGTCACCGGCGGAGGCACCGGGATCGGCCTCGCGATCGCGCGCGGACTGGCCGAGGACGGGTACGACCTCGTCCTCGCTAGCCGCTCGCCCGAGCACCTCGCCGACGGCGCGCGAGAGCTGGCCAGCACCGGTCGACGGATCCTTCTCGTACCCACGGATGTGCGGGACCCGGCCCAGGTCGACCTCCTGATGCAGCGGGTTCGGTCCGATTACGGTCGCCTCGATACGCTCGTTAACAACGCGGCCGGCAACTTCGTGGCTCCGGTGGAGAAGATCACCCCCAACGGCTGGGCCGCGGTGGTCCGGATCGTGCTCGACGGAACGTTCCACTGCTCGCGGGCCGGCTTCCCCCTGCTCAAGGCTGCTCCGGCTCCCTCGATCGTGAACATCGTCGCTGCCTACGCCTGGATGGCCGGCCCGGGGACGGCGCATTCCGCGGCGGCGAAGGCGGGCGTGCTCGCGCTCACCCGGACTCTCGCGGTCGAGTGGGCGCGGTACGGGATCCGAGTGAATGCGGTCGCGCCCGGCCCGGTCCGAACTCGGGGGACCGACGAGCACCTCTGGGTCTCGGAGGAGATCGTCCGTCGGATCGAGGCCGGGGTGCCGATGCGACGGTTCGGCACGGTCGAGGAGGTGGCGGACGCGGTCCGCTTCCTCGTTAGCCGGCGGGCCTCCTACATCACGGGGCAGGTCCTGGCGGTGGACGGCGGCCAGTGGCTGGGTCGCGGGCTGCTCGAGCTGCTGGAGGAGTCGTCGCCCGGGGGGATCTCATCCTCCTCCCGGGTTCCGGAGCGGTCCCCGGACTCCCCGCCCCCGGCGACCCCTTCGAAGGTACCTTCCGCGCCAGCTCAGGGACCATCTCGAGCAGCGACGGGAGAAGACGGCCCTCGGCGACGGTCGAAACGTCGAACCGGGCCACCGGCTCACCATCCTCCGGAACCCTGAAGCCGTGCTCTGCCGACACCGGGAAGTGGGACGAGTCTCTCGCGACCGCGGGGCGCTCCGCATGGCCCACGGTCACGATCCCGCTCCCGGACCTGATGAGGCTGAGCTCGGAAAAGGCATGCACGTGGAGGCGGAAGCGAGTCCCCGGCTCGATTCGGTAGAGGATGAGGCCCGTACCGGAGCCCTCGACGAGAGGGCGGACCCGGAGACCGGGTGCGGGAGAGGTCCGGGAGGGCGCTGACTCCTTTCGGACCTCCTCCTCCACGGGCAGCGAAGAGCAGGCTGGGGGCTCAAGTCGCTAGCGAAGGGACCGCTTCGGGGTCACGCCACCGGGACGTTCCGCTCCAGAAGGAAGGTGAGGAGCAGCCCTA
>JASHYQ010000171.1 GCA_030042955.1 Thermoplasmata archaeon | reverse complement strand
GACCGTGACCTCGGTGCCGTCCGAGCCGCCGCGCGTGTACCGCGACGCGCTGCTCGTGACCCAGGATCCCCGCCGCCGCGTCGTGCGCGGGGACCTCCGCGTGGAAGCGGGGCGGTTCACGCACGTCGGACCGAACGCTCCCCGGGACGGCGCGGAGGTGCTCGACGCGCACGACCGTGCGGTCGTACCGGGCTTCGTGAACCTGCACACCCACGTAGCGATGCATCCCCTGCGGGGGATCGCGGACGACCGGGAGCTCGGGGGGTTCCTAGAAACGCTCTTCGCCGTGGACGCGCGCCGAACGGAACTCGACGTCGAGGTCGGGGCCCGGGCCGGGATTGCGGAGATGCTGCTCGGGGGCACGACCTCCTTCCTCGACCTCTACTACTTCGAGGACGCGGTAGCCCGCGCGGTAGAATCGCTCGGGATCCGCGGGTTCCTTGGCTGGGCCGTCCTCGACCCGGAGAAGACAACCCAGCACGGGAAGCCGCTCGACAACGCCCGCTCGTTCATCGACCGGTGGAAGGGGGCCCCTCGCGTCGTGCCCCTCGTCGCGCCCCAGGGGGTCTACGTCTGCGGGGAGGAGACCTGGCTGGGCGCGCGCGAGCTGGCCGAGCGGTCGAGGACGCTCGTCCACTACCATCTTTCAGAGACCCGACGGGAGGTCCACGAGCACGAGGCGAGGACGGGGTGGCGTCCCGTAGATTGGCTCGAGGAGATCGGCTTCCTCGGCCCCGGCGAGGTCGCGGCGCACGCGGTCTGGCTGACGTCGAACGAGATCCGCTCCCTCGCGAAGCGCCAGGTGTCGGTTGCCCATTGTGCGAGCTCCAACCTGAAGCTCGCCTCCGGGGGCGTCGCCCCCATCGTCGAGCTCCGGGCCGCGGGAGTCCCAGTCGGGGTCGGCACCGACTCCGTCGCCTCGAACAACTCCCTCTCGATGCTCCGGGAGATGCACCTCGCCGGCCTGGTCCAGAAGAACCACCGGTGGGACGCGACCGCGCTCGATGCGCAGGTGCTGCTGGACCTCGCGACAATCGAGGGAGCGCGGGCCCTGGGAAGGGAGAGGGAGATCGGCTCTCTCGAGGTCGGCAAGAGGGCCGACTTCTCGCTGTTCCGGCTCGACCACCCCACGCTCGTGCCGGCGCGGCCGGAGGCGATCGTCTCACACCTTGCGTACTCCGCGAACGACGAGGCGGTCGACTCGGTCTACGTCGACGGGAGCCCGGTCGTGGAGCACCGCCGCCTCGTCCGGGGCGACTGGGCTACCATCCGGTCCGAGCTCGAGTCCTCCGCGGATGCGCTCTGGGCCGCGCGTCCGAAGTGAGCTAGGGCGCTCCCTGGCGCTCGAGGGCCGTGACCAGGTGCCGTCCCAGGGAGCGAGCAATCTCCTCGGGCGGGTCCAGCAGACCGACCTCCGTGAGGCACGTGAGGGCGTCGGCCGGGCCGGGGCTCGGAAGCTCGAACCAGCGAGCGATCTGCCCCCGATCGAGGGTCCGGGGGAGGGCCCCGGAGTGAAGGAGAGTGGAGCTGGTGGCGTGCTGGGCGGCGGCGGCGAGGACCCGACCCCCGCTCTCGAGGACCTGCCCGCGCGAGCTCAGCGGGCAATAGCCCTCGGAGAGTCCCGGGGGGATGATCCACCGTGCGGCGACCCGGCGCGCGGCAAGCAGGTCGACGAGACCTCGACCCAGTCGGTCGTAGGCCCGCAGGAAGTCACGACCGACCCTCCGGTCGGTCCGCGGTAGCACGACCGCCCACAGTAGGTCCCCGGGCAGATGGACGAGTCCACTCCCGCCGGACGGCCGGCGCACGACCGGAACCCGGTCCGCCCGGGCCCGGTCGAGGTAGGGCGCCCGGTCATCGACCCCAACCCCGTACGAGAGGGCCGCATCGCGAAGCGTCGCGACATGCACCGCGGCCCGGCCGGCCCGAAGAAGTCGCTCCTGCGCGGCGATTCCCTCCTCCAATCCGAGACCGTGCTCGACCGACAGGTCGACGTCGAGGGGCGGGTTCGTCACGAGGGCCTCCCCGGGGGATGGCCCTCGGTTCGGTAAAACGGTATGAACCTACCGCCGGTCCACCAGGCAATGGCTGAATCGGCCGATTTCAAGCTGCACCCCGGCGACCACGCGCCGGATTTCGAACTGCAGGGGGTGGACGGGAAGACCTACTCGCTCGCCGGCTTCCGCAGCCCCTACCTCGTGGTGACCTTCTGGTGCAACCACTGCCCCTACGTCCAGGCGTGGGAGAGCCGAATGATCGACCTGGCGCTGCGGTACCTCCCGAAGGGGGTCGGGTTCGTGCTCATCAACTCCAACGATGCGCGGGCCTACCCTGAGGACAGCCTCGCGAGCATGGTGCGGCGGGCCCGGGAGAAGAAGTACCCAATCCCGTACCTGGTCGACGAGTCGCAGGCGATCGCACGGGCCTACGGTGCGCTGGTCACCCCGCATCCGATACTGTTTGGTCCCGACCGAAAGCTGCTCTTCCAGGGGCGCATCGACAACAACCACCAGCACCAGGAGCGCGTCACCGAAAGGTATCTCGAGCGTGCCCTCGAGCAGGCGCTGACCAACCAGCCGGTCACTCCCGCGGAGCTACCCGTGGTCGGCTGTTCCGTCAAGTGGAAGCCCGGCAGCTGACCTCCGGCCCCGGGATCCTGGTTCCCGTCGTCGAGCTTTCAGTTCGGACCGTCGTGCGTCGAACGAGCGCAGGAGGGATGGGTTGACCGGTGTGCCCGCCTGGTCGAGCCGGGCGGCGATCGCCACTTTCCCAGCGAGCGCCCGGGCCAGTTTCCCGCGCTCGCGGCGAGGCGCGGACTGGAGCGCAGGGTGCGTGAACAGCAGACCGTGCCGGGGTGGGGGCGCGCGGCCCCGCAGGTGCTCGAAGAACGCGCGCTCGGCCCCCAGGACCTGCACGGTGCTCGACGGGAGACGGGCGAGACGGTCCAACCCACCCGCCTGGGCGACCATGTGGGCCGCGAGCTCCGGACCGAGCAACGCGCACAGGTTCGGGGTCTGATTGGGCGAGATGCCCTCCACCGCGCTCGTGAGAGCGCTGCGGGAGGCTTCGACCGCACGGTACAGCTCGGCGAGGCGGCGCCGTGCCTCGACCAGCGACTCGTCCGTGGGGGCGAGGGGGCTTCCCCTCTCCTCTTCGAGGGCGACCCGGGCGGCCCGGGCGTGATCGCCCGGGTCCACCTCGGGGTGGTCCCGGGAGACCCAGCTCCCGAGTCGCTCCCCGACCAGATTGCGGACGCGGTCGAGGTCGCTCGCGGCGCGAACGGCCTCCTGTACGTGGACGGACGGGTCCCAGGCCTCTTCGAGCGCGGACTCTCCCTCGGAGAGCAGCAGCGCGCGCGCCATCGTGGGGTCCGCCGCCACGGACTCCGCATCGACCTCGCCGGGGGCCCGGGCATCGAACCGGACCCCATGGGGTACCAGCCGCCGGTCGCGGCTCACCCAGTCGGCGCTCCCCCTCTCCCCGAGCAGGAGGGTCTCCTCCGGGGTCAGGGCCCCGGAGCGACGCTGCCGGGCCCGTTCCCGCAGGGATTCGGGGTCGAGCGGAGCCTTCACCGACCTCACGAGCTTCGGCCCGTCGAGGAGGAACGCCCCGAACCAGGTCGTCACCACCGTTTTTCCCACGTCCGGCCGGCCTCCTCTTTCGAACGGTGGCAACCCACCGCCCATAAATAGCCGGGCTCGGCTCGGCGGCCCGGATGTCAGGACCCGTCTCTGGACCTCTCGTGCGTTCCGAGCGCCACGGGGCGACCTTAGTGCTGACCCTCGACCACCCGCCTGTGAACGTGCTCTCGCGCTCGGTGCTAGACGCGCTCACCGCTCGCTTCGATGAGGCCGAAGCGGACCCTGCGGTGCGGGTGGTCGTTCTCGCCAGCGCCGCCGAGAAGGCCTTCGCGGCGGGCGCGGACATCCGCGAGATGGCACCGATGGGTCCCGACGAGGCACGGGTCCACGGGGCCCGCGGCCAGGGCGTAACGCGTCGCATCGAACGGCTCCCGCTCCCGGTGATTGCGGCGGTCCACGGGGTCTGTCTGGGCGGCGGCTGCGAGGTCGCGCTCGCCTGCGACTTCGTGTTCGCGACCCCCGACGCCCAGTTCGGCCAGCCGGAGATCAACCTTGGGGTGACTCCCGGCTGGGGAGGGTCGCAGCGACTTCCTCGACGGATTGGCGCCGCGCGCGCTCGTCGGTGGATCTACACCGGTCGCCCGGTTCCGGCGACCGAGGCTCTAACGGACGGCTGGGTCGACCGAATCGTCCCCCGCGCGGAACTGCTCCCCACGGCGCTCGCATTCGCGGAGGAGCTGGCGACCAAGCCACCGCTGGCCCTGGCGGCGGCCAAGTACGAGATTCAGCGAGCGGTCGAACCGAGCATCGACGAGGACCTCGCGTACGAGCTTGACCTGTGGGCCCGGCTCTTCGGGACGTGGGGCCAGCGGGAGGGCATGCGGGCGTTTCTCGAGAAACGCCCGCTCCCGGCGCGCGACCGGACCGACTGGGAAGCTGAGTCCCGCGGATTCCCCTGGGGGCCTCCCGCTGGCCCAGAACGACCGGTCTCCGGGAGCGGAAAGCGGAAAAGGGACGAGGTGTCGGGTCCCGCCTGACGCCGCGGTGGCTCAGCTGGTAGAGCGGCTCCTTGGTAAGGAGCAGGCCGAGGGTTCAAATCCCTCCCGCGGCTGGTTTCTTTCTCGACCGGCCCACGTCCCCGCCTACTAATGGTCGGGCCGTAAACAAACCATAACTCGACCTCAGTCCGAGGAGTAATCTAATCGGGCACGCTTCACCGGCGTTGCCATGGCGCGCCGTCTCGCCGCCATCA
>JASHYQ010000170.1 GCA_030042955.1 Thermoplasmata archaeon | reverse complement strand
TGCTGGTCCAGATCATCGGGCTCGCGGGCAGTACCCTCCTCTACCACTACGTCGGCATCCTACCGCCCGACGGGTACGGGATAGCGCTCATCGGTACCGCCCAGTTCTTCCTTCTCATCGCCTCCTCGATCAACGGGGTCGGCGACTTGCGGGTCGGCACGGCCTACACGTACTTCCTCGCCCGTGGCAAGCCCGCGAGGGACAACACCGCGACCTACCTGGTCGTCCGTACCGTGATGGTCGGCGGGGTGGGGCTGGTCCTCTTCGTCATCGCTCCCCTCTCGCTCGGAACCGGTCAGCTCGCCCCACCGGGCGTCGAGCTCGAGACTTTCGGGATCGCCCTCCTCCTCCCGCTCCTGTGGTCGGTCTCGACCGTCTACAACGCGATGTTCATCGGGCAGGGAAACTCCCTGAAAGCTCAGTATCCGTCGCTGGTCGAGGCGTGCACCCGCCTCGTTGCCCTCTACTACGTCGCCTTTCACGACCAGACGATCGAGGGGATCGTGCTCGCCTACGTCGTCGGGGCGTCCTGCTCCACGGTCTACAGTCTTCCCGCCATCCTGCGGCAGCTCTCCTCCTTCAAGGTCGTCGAAGCGATTCGGATGTACCGGTTCGCCTGGCCGCTGATGGCGAGCCTGATGCTGAACTACCTGGTCACCAACACGGTGCCGCTCCTGGTCAAGATCGGGGTAAGCTCGGAGCAGTTCTCCGTCTTCCTGGTCGCCAACGGCTGGCGGGTCCTCGTGCTCTCCCTGCCGGCCGCGATCACGACCCCGCTGTTCCCCTACCTTGCCGGCCTCCACAAACAGGAGCGGTACGAGGCGATCCGTACGGGAACCTGGCAGGCGCTTCGGTACGCGGCCATGCTGCTGGTCCCCGGGGTGGTCGCGCTCGTGATCTATCGGGCCAACTTCCTCGCGGAGTTTGGCAACGCGACCTACGCGAGTCTCGGAGTGGTCTCGCTCGCCATCCTTGCGGTCGGGGCGCTGCCGCTCGCCCTCAGCCAGATCATCCAATCGAGCATCAACGCGATCGGTCGCCAACGGCTCGAGCTGTACATCACGAGCACGCAGATCATCGTCCTGCTCATCGGCATTGCCATCCTCATGCCGCCGTGGGGGATCCTCCAGATCCACCCCGGGATCGTCGCCGGCTCGGTCGCCATCCTCCTCTCCTCCATAGCGGCACTCGCCCTGAACACGTACTTTATGGAGACCTTGATCCGCGTGCACATCGACCCTTGGTCGATCACCTGGATCACGGTCAGTGCGGCCGGGGCGTTCACCGCCCTCGTCGGCCTCAACCACCTCCAGCTGTTCCCCGTCAGCACCATCCCGGAGTTGCTCGCGGCCGTCGTCATCGGGTTCACGGTCTACTTCTTCGTCCTCGCGGGGGTCGGCGAGCTGACCCGGGAGGACGTCCGGCGGATCGGCCACTCCCTCGGCCTCCCGAAGCGACTCGTCGAGGGGTTCGCCCGAATCCCGTGGAGGAAGACCAGCCCGTTCCTGGCGCCCGTGGACCTCGCGCGAGCGCCGGGGCTACGGCCGACCGAGCTGCCCGAGGCGTTCACGGGGGTGCGCGAACTGCCCGAAATGGTCGTTTCTGACGAGCCCCCGCTCGACGAGAACAGGGGAGGCTCCCCCCCTTGACGGACCCCTGGCTCGGGACGCGGTCTGGGGGTCTGTATCCAACCGCGCTACCGCGTCCCTCCGGGGAAGAAGGCGGGTTTGGGGGTCGTTTTGTCGCTTCCCGCGCTTCGCAGACCTTAAGGCGGCGGGCTCGCTAATCAGGGCGAGTCCACGTCCATGATCCACGTAGAAGTCCGGCCCGCTGCGTCGCAGCAAGTCAAGACCCTCATCCGCGGACAGAACCCCGAGGTCGGGGTGCGGGTGTACGCCCAGCCCGGGGGTGGTGGCTGCTGCGGTGGCGGCTCGGCCGTCCAGTTCGGGCTGGCCTTCGCCAAGCCCCGAGCCGATGACGAGGTCATCGCCGGCGACGGGTTCCGTCTCCTGGTCGACCCGACCAGCACGAAGTTCGTTGACGGGGCGGTCATCGACTACGTCGAGGGGCTGCAGGAATCCGGCTTCAAGATCACGAACCCGACCCTGCCCGAACCCGACGCCGCCGGATTGTCCGGTGGCTGTGGGTCCTGCGGGAGCAATTCGGAGAACGGCGGCGGCTGCAGCTGCGGCCACTGAGCAGGCCTCTGACTCGGCCGCTGTTATCTGCCCAGCTCGTTCCCGGCGTCCCGGGACCTAACGAGCTCCCCGCACGACGTCCATGAGCACCGAGCCTCTCTGGAGCGAGAACCTCCGCAAGGTGTACACCGTCAAGGGCGCGCCGGCGGTCGAGGCCTTGGCGGGGGTCTCGATGAACGTCCGCCCGGGCGAGCGCGTGGCCCTCTTGGGGCGAAACGGGGCGGGGAAGACCACCTTCCTTCGGATCGCCTCCACCCTGCTGAGGCCCACCTCGGGCTCGATCCGCGTCTTCGGGTACGACGTCGACTCGACACCGGAGAAGGCCCGACCGTACATCGCGGTCGTCCCGCAGGAGGGGAAGCCGTTCTTCCACCTGTGTCCGCGCGAGCAGGTCTACACCTACCTGCGGGCCCGCGGACTGAGCCGCGAGGTGGCGCAGAACCGCACGGAGGAGGCGCTGGTCCGGATGGGTCTCACCGAGGTGGCGGACCGCCTCGCGATCACGCTCTCCGGAGGCCAGCGGCAGCGGACGATGGTGGCGACCGTCATCGCCACCGAGGCGCCCCTGCTCTTCCTGGACGAGCCGACGATCGGGATGGACCCGTTCGCGCGCCGCGAGGTCTGGGCCTCCCTGCGAGACCTGACGGCCAAGGGGTCGACGATCCTGCTCACGACGCACTACCTGGACGAGGCGGAGGCGCTCAGCCACCGCCTGTACATCGTCGAGCAAGGGCGGGTCATCGTCAGCGGCACGGCAGAGGACCTGAAGCGGTCGGTCGGGGGCACGGTGAAGGTGTCGATGCCGAACGGGGTCGGGCGCGCGGAGCAGTTCCGCTCGTTCGGAGAGGTCGTGACCGATGGGGACGGCCTCACGGTCATCGTTACGCCCGAGCGACTTCGCGAGGTCATGGACCTGGCCGAAAGAGGTCACATTACTCCGATCGTGGGGCCGGTCTCGCTCGAGGAGGCATTCCTCCGCGTGGTCGGACGGAAGATCGATGAGGATTGAGACCACCGAGGGGGCGGTCCAGCCGTTCCGGGGCACCGGCGCCTTCCTCTGGACCGAGGTGCTCGTCCAGGCCCACGAGGAGC
>JASHYQ010000169.1 GCA_030042955.1 Thermoplasmata archaeon | reverse complement strand
GTGTTAGGCGTCATGCATCAACGTCTCCATCGTCGGGAAGCCCGCCAGGATGGGCCGGACGTTCTCCCGCAGCTCGGCCTGGATCTTCTCGACCGGGCGGGTCGAGTCGATGACCGTCATGCGGTCCTGGACCGCGATCCGCTCGTACTCCCGCTTCAACCGACCTTGGAACCGCTCGTAGCTGTCGTGGAGGTCGTCGGAGAGCCCCAAGTCCATGCCAGCCTCGTAGTAGTTGATCTTGAGACGGGAGGCGATCTTCCGCTGCAACGTCACGCGGACCGGGACGCGGAAGTAGAACGCGACGTCGGGGGTCGGCGCGAACGAGTAGATCGTCCGCACCCACTCGGGGTCGCACCCTCGCGCCGCGTCGCGGACGAAGGCGGTGAACGAATAGCGGTCGCAGACGACCACGTACCCCGCCCGGAGCGGCGGAAGGATCTTCCGGTCGAACCGGTCGGCGAAGTCGGTGGCGTGCAGCAGCGAGAAGGTCGTCGGGGTGAGCAGGCCCTTCTTCTTGCCACGGCGGATGGTGTTCGAGACGAGTTCGGAGGAGTTCCATTCGGTCTGGAAGACCCGATAGCCCTGTGCGGCGAGCCACTTGGCCAGCAAGGCGGCCTGGGTCGATTTCCCGCTCCCGTCGAGCCCTTCGAAGACGAACAGGCGGCCGGGGTACCCGTGCTTCGGCGAGGGGACCTCAAGATTCACGGATCCGTACCTCCACGTCGAACGTACGCTCGAGGATCTTCGCGGCTTTTTCCCCGAGCCGGCTTGGCATCGGCCTACCGGAAGGGGGAGAAAAGGCTAGGCCGACCGCCCGGCCGTCGGCCAACGAGGAGAAACGGGGCCGGAACTCCGAGACGAGTTCCGCCAATCCGACGATCGCCCCGAGCTGTCGGGCCAGGTCGAGGTCCTCCGTGGTGATGATCGGCTGGAACTCCTTCTTCCATTCGGAGGGGAGCGGCCCGCCTTCGTGGACATAGGCGGCCATCGAGGCGAGCAGGATCTCCCGCTGGTTCAGGCCGAAGATCGGGTAGTTCTGAATGAGGTAGGCGGAGTGATGGGCATGGCGCCAGAGGTCGATCGCGGTCCCCGAGTCGTGCATCCCGCTCGCCACCCGGACGGCGAGCTCCTCGCTCGGCCCCCAATGCTGGCGGTCGGCGAGGACGTGGAAGAGGCCGACGGCGGCCTCGGTCACCTCTTGGCCGTGCTCCAAGTCGAAGCGGAACGACTCGGAGGCGGCCTCCACCGAGCGCTCCGCCAGTTGGACCGACCCTGCGGGGAGCTTCGCCCCGACCGCCTCGAGGGCGATCCCCTCCCGGATGCCGGTGCCGGAGACGTTGATCTGGTCCGCCCGGGTCACTCGAAGGAGCTCCTTCAGGACGACGACCCCAGCGAGCACGACGTCCGCCCGGTCGCTGCCGATTCCCGGGACCGCGCGGCGTTTCTCGGCCGGCATCTCCCCCAGCAGCTCGCCGAGGGCCTCGACGTCGTGGTCGAACAGGGCATAGCCGTGGACGCGGCCGATCGGCCACTCCCGGAAGTCGATCGCCGCCCGGGCGAGCGAGCGGACCGTTCCCCCGACGGCGTAGAGACCGTGGGACTCCGAACGGAACGCTTCAAAGGTCGACTGCAGCGTCTCGCGCACGTGGTCCCGAAGCTCCTCCCACTCCCTCCGCTTCGGCGGGTCGTGCTCGAGGAACCGTTGGCTTAGCCGCAGAACCCCGAGCGGCAAGCTCACCGAGTTCCGGAGGGCTCCTCGGTGGACCTCGACCAGCTGAAGCGACCCGCCGCCGAGGTCGCAGACGATGTCGTCATGCAGCTCCCAGGCACTGGCCACGCCGAGGTAGGCATACCGGGCCTCCTCCACGCCAGAGATCGTGCGCAGCAAGAGGCCCGTGGCCCGCTCCACGGCTCGGACGAACTCGGCCCCGTTGGGGGCGTCCCGCACGGCGCTGGTCGCGACCGCGAGCGTCTTCGGGACCTCGAGGGAGCGGACCAGCCGGGCGAAGCGACGGAGGCCGGCGACGCCCCGTTGGATCGCCTCCTCCGACAGTCGGCCATCGAGGCCGACGCCGAGGCCGAGTCGGGGGACCTCCTTCGCCTCGTAGATGGCCCGAACGGTTCCCGCCTGGGAGGCTTCGAAGACCACGAAGCGGGCCGTGTTCGACCCGACGTCGATGACGCCGAGGTGACGGCCCATACGAGAGAGCGGGCGGTCCTCCCCTCGGCGCAGTTCTGCCGAGCGAGACCGCTCCACGCCCGCCCATACGGGCCGCCGCTAATAGGTGCTTGGGCGTATCGGCACCGGAAAGGATTTACCCCCCTCCTCCGCTCCCCCCTCCCCCTGGATTGTACCATGAGTCCCACCTCCCCCACCAACCCCGAGGCCGTCGAGCTCGGTCGGGTGCTGGAAGCTCGCGTCGACGAGACCCTTCACGAACTGGACCGCCTCATCGCGAGCCCGCGGCCGACCCCGGAATCGCTGCACCGCCTCCACCGCGACCTTCGCCGATTGCGGGTCGGCCTGGGCGTTTGGACCCGGGCCAGTTCCAAGGGCCGCCAGGCGACTCTGCGGGACTACGACCGGCGGCTGAAGCACCTGGCTCGCCTGGTCGGAGGAGTTCGGGACCGGGACGTAGCGCTGGCGCTCCTCGCCGACGCGCCTCGGGACCTTCCCTCTCGCGAACGCCGCGCCTTGCGCCGTCTCCGATCCCACCTGACCGACGACGCACGCATCGGACGGGAGCTAGTCCGCGCCTCGCTCCGGACCGAGCGGGATCTCGGGCTTTTCGAGGGGATCCGGGAAGGCTTCCGCACCCTTCCCTCGGTGCGCCGGGCCCAGGCGTTGGGACGGTACCTCGAGGAGATTCACGACGAGGGTCAGGAGGCGGTCCGGCAAGCGCACCGGAAGGCTCGGCGGAAGCCGACCTCTCGGCGGCTTCACACCCTACGGATCCGAGTCCGGAGCTGGCGGCACCTCTCGGACCTCGCGGCCGCGATCGACCCGAGCTACGGGCTCCCCCAGGCCCGCCCGCTCCAGTCTCTGCAAGCTCGCTTGGGACGCCTCCACGACCTGGACGTGGTGGAGGACCTCACCGCGGAGGCCGCGCCCCCCACGTGGAACCGGGCGATCCGCAAGGAGCGCCGGCGCCA
>JASHYQ010000168.1 GCA_030042955.1 Thermoplasmata archaeon | reverse complement strand
TGCGGCCCGAGGCGCCGGAGGAGCCGCCATCGGCCTCGCGGGGGGAGGGGGAGCCGCGGGGGGTCGCACGGCCGCCGCTGCGCCGCCGCCGGTCCTCGGGGGTTGCCGGGGCGGCGGGGCCGCGGCCGCCGGGGTCTCATCGGGGTATCCACCGGCCGCGGGCGGCTCGGTCATGCCGGTCCGGGGGGTCCCCTGGCCCTGCTGCAACTTCCACTGGTTGTACGGGACGTAGGTCGGCTGGCGCTTCCACCAGTCCCAGAACGAGCCCTCGTTGAAGTTCTCGCCGAGCTCGCGCTTGCCCTCGGCGCGGTACTTCTCGGTGAAGTCCTGGTAGCCCTGCCGCTCCGCCTCTTCGCCCGCATCCGCCGGCGTTCCAAGGAGGATCGCCGCGCACTCCGGGCAGATCGCCGACGCGGCGGGGATCGTGGAGGCGCATCGACTGCACCGGACGAGGTCCGACTCGAACTCGGCCCCGCACTTCGGGCAGACGGTGGCGTCCTCGGGGATCAGGTTGCCGCACTCGCCGCATTCGACCAGCTTGCCGGCCGCCGTCCGCCGCAGGAGCATAAGCGCGACCACGATGGCGACGATGATCGCCCCGACAATCGCGAGCCAGATCCAGAGCGGCAGGCCGAAGAACTTCTGCGTGAGGAAGCTGGTCGGTGACGTCGAGGACGGGACGCTCGTCACCCCCACGGTGTCGGTCACGGTGACCCCGTTGTACGTGGCGATCAGGGCGATGGTGTAGGTGGTCCCCGCCGAGAGCACCGACGCGGACCAGGTCAACGAGGAGTTGCCTTGCAGGAAGGTATTGCCGGTCAGGAGCACCGGGGAGCCTCCCGAGGTCGGGGTCGCCTCCAGGAGGACCGAGGCGGCCGTGGTGCCGTTGTAGGCGAGGTAGAAGTCGGTAGTGTACGAGTTCGAGAGAGAGATCGAGCCCGGAAGGGCCGGGAGCGCGGCGGCGACGATGTAAACCTGGGACGGTCGGACGACCACGCCCTCGGAAACGTTCAGGGAGCCCGAGATGCCCGTGGCGTTCCCGGGGTTCCAAACGACCTGGATGCGGAAGGTGTGGTTGAACGACGTGCCGAGCAGGCCGGTGATGGTGTCGTTGACCTTCCAGCTGATGTTGAAGTCGTAGGTGGCTCCCTGGTAGGTCAGCGGCACCGAGTGGGCCACATACGTAGCGACCGCCGTCGTGTTATTCCACCAGAGATAGGCGTTGATCGTGGTGATCGGGGCGAGCGCGATCGAGGTCAGGGTGGTGTGGAAGGTGAGGGTCTGTCCGATGCGGACCCCGCCGCCGGGCGACGGGACCCCGTTCGTCGTCACCGTGGGCGCGGTGATGACCGACGCCTGGGCGTAGTAGAGCGGGAACGGCGAGGTCGGGGCGAAGTCGGGCATTCCGTAGCCCGTCGTGTTCAGAGCGACGCCCGTGGGGTAGGCGCTGACCGACCAGTTGAAGGCGCTGGTGTTGTCCTTCGCGATCGGCAGGACCACGATGATGTGGTAGTTGCCGAGGAAGTTCCCGTCGGGGAGCTCGGGACCCGTCAATTGGGTGGACGGGAGCAGGAGCTCCGTGGTCCCGAGGGTACCGGTCTCCCCGTACGCCGGGTAGCCGGCGCGGGCATCGTGGTACTGGACGTAGGACCAGATCGCCGGGTCGACCCCGTCGAGGTCCGCCAGGGCATTGGCGGTCCCGTTGTTGGACTCCGAGCTCGGGAGCGCGGAGAAGGCATGGACCGACGCTCCGTAGATGGGGACGGTCCCACCCCGACCGGTCAGGTCGAATTCGGCCCAGCGGTAGAAGTTCACGGTACTGGTGTTGTCCGGGACGACCGCAGAAGAACTGGCCGTACGAGCGTAGGAGTTCGGCACCGTCAGGTTCGCGAGGTAGGCCGTGGCCCCATCTTGGACCAGGAGCTTGTTCGAGTCGTACGGAGGCAGGGGCGACGGGGAGACGTCGCTCGAAGCCCAGTTGAGGTCGAGGGAGGTATCGACGGTCCCGAGCGTGGTTCCGGCGCCTGTTACCGTCAGGTTGTACGACACGGCAGAGGGGTTGAGGGAGACGTTGAGGGTGGTGATGTTCACCGCGGGGGTGACACTGACGGCGGAAAGGATGACGGAGGGCCCGCCGGAGAAGAACGCCGTCCGACCGGCGGCGTTGAGGGCCGCCAGGGCCGACGTCCCCGCCAGTCCGACGCTGGCCACGGCCCCGAGCTGGTCGCTCCCGAATGTCACGGTACCGAGGGCGTAGGTGTTCCCGAGGAAGTACAGGCTCACGTCGGCCGAGCCGAACCCGGTTCCGTTCGAGTTGTAGATCAGGCTCACCGTTCCGCCAGAGTACCCGGAGGGGTACAGCCAGTCTTGCACGATGGCCTCGGAACCGGCGACCGTCTCGGGGAATCCCGACCAGGTGTAGTTGCCGTCCGCGATCGGCGTCTTCGGCGACCAGATTCCGACCCCGAAGCTCGCATTCACCGCCGGGGGGGTCTGGTCCGCGTACGAGTTCCCGTACGCGCTCTGGAAGAGGCCGGCCTGGGCCCCCGCCGACTGGGTGTAGACCGGGGCGTACTCGGCGTCATCGTAGATGGCTCGCCACACTCGGGACGAGTTGGCGACGAAGGTCGGGTTGTCCCGGATGTTGGAGTTGTTGAGCGTCAAATCCGCGGTGGCTCCGGTGACGGTGACCCAGCCAGGGAACTCGAGGCTGGAGTTCCACAGGCCCATCGTCCCGGTGACGGTCAGGGGGAGCTTCGGGTAGGCGTCGAGGACCGCCGCATCCGTGGTGATCGTCGAGTTGAAGAAGTAGGCCTTACCCGCGACATCGAAGGTGTAGAGGCCCGCCACCCGCGCGCTCAGGGTACCGTACTGGGGAACGCTCTGGACGAACGAGAGGGTCGTGTTGCGGACGATCAGCGTCCCGCCCGTCTCCACCGTGATGTTGCCACCTTGGTAGTAGGTCTGGTTGAGTTTCGGGGGCTGGATCACGAAGGTTTCGCCCGAAGTGATGACCAGGTCCCCGTGGGTCGCGGCAGGCTGCGCCGCCACCACCGCATGCGACGAGGAGGCCGCCGGCCCCTGAGCGGAGGCAGCTGACGCACCGGAGAGTCCCAGACCACCCAGCACCACCAGGGCGAGCACCAGGGTGACCATGGCACCCAAACTCAATCGGCGCACCAGCGGCTGCGATCCTTCGGAGGCGGAAGGATGGCCCGAAAAACGGTCCACGTCCGAAGAGAGGCCGGGTTGGTGTATTTAATTCTCACCTTTTGAGAGGGGTGTTCCTCACGGGGGCCGACCGCCCGTCGAGGGCCCCCCGCACCTACGGAAGGGTCAGTACGACCTTCCCGACCAGGTCGGGGGCCCCGAGCCGCTGGAAGGCGGCGACCGCCTCGTCCAGGGGTCGGGAGGAGTCGATCACGGCCCGCAGTCGTCCCGCGGCGATATGCCCGAGAACTTCGGAGAATTCGGCGGCGTCGGCCATGGTAGTTCCCCGGATCGACGCTTGCCTCCAGAACAGCGTCCGGACGTCGACCTCGGCCATCGGGCCGGCGGTCGCGCCCATCACCACGACGCGACCACCGCGCGCCAGCGCGCGGATCGAACGGGGAAGGGTCGGAGTGCCCACCGAGTCCACGATGACGTCGAACCCCTTCTTCGAGCTCGCCTGCCAGAGCGCCTTGTCGAGCGGGTGGTCGGCGTCGAACTCGACGAAGTCGTCCGCCCCCAGCGCTCGGACCGCCGCCTCCTTGCCCCGGTTCCGTGCGGCGACCACCACGCGGGCCCCGAGCAGCTTGCCGACCTGCACCGCCGCGGTCGTGACGCCCCCGCCGGCCCCGATGAGGGCCATCTGTTCGCCGGGTTGGAGCGCTCCGACGGTGCGAAGCGCCCGCCAGGCGGTCTGGAAGACGAGCGGGACCGCGGCCGCCTCGGCCCAGGAGAGCCGTTCAGGCCGTGGATGCACGTTGCGGGCGGGAACCACGACGAACGTGGTTGCGCTGCCCTGCGTGTGCTCCCCCAGGATGCGGAAGTTGCGGCAGTACGACTCATGGCCCGCACGACACCCTTCGCAGGTGCCGTCCCATATCCCGGGGTTCAGGAGCACCTCCTGCCCGGGCGAAAATCCGGTTACTCCGTCGCCGAACGAATCCACGGTCCCGGCGCCGTCCGACCCGAGCACGTGCGGGCGCTCAACCGGTACCCCGGGAATCCCTTCTAGCGTGAACCGGTCGAGATGGTTGAAGGCGGCCGCGCGGACCCGTACCCGGACCTCGCCCGGCCCGGGCACGGGTTCGGCGATCTCCACGAACCCCAGTCGGTCGAGCCCGCCGTGCTCCGCGAAGCCGAATCCCCGCACGGCACCTCACTCTCGGACGGGTTCCCATCGGGTCCCGCTCGCGTCGTCCTCCAGGAGGATTCCCACCGCGCGGAGCTCCTTCCGGATGCGGTCGGCCTCGGCGTAATCGCCTCGGGCGCGGGCTCGCTCGCGGG
>JASHYQ010000167.1 GCA_030042955.1 Thermoplasmata archaeon | reverse complement strand
TGTACGTCGGGTCCGAATCCCACCCGTACGCGGTCAAGCCGACCGCGACCGTCGTCGCTTCCGCGGTCGGGGCTACCCCGAATCTCACGGCCGCCGACTTCGAGTTCGCCTGCAAGGCCGGGACGGCGGCGATCCAGACGTGCCTCGGGCTCGTCGGCTCCGAGATGATCCGGTACGGCGTCGCCATCGGGACCGACACCTCCCAGGGGGCGCCCGGGGACGCGCTCGAGTACTCCGCGAGCGCGGGCGGCGCGGCGTTCGTGATCGGCCGGGAACATGTCATCGCGAGGGTCCGCCACACCCTCTCCTACACGACCGACACCCCAGATTTCTGGCGACGCGAGGGCCAGCGGTACCCGAGTCACGGCGGGCGGTTCACCGGCGAGCCGGCGTACTTCCGGCACGTGACCGAGTGCGCGAAGGCGATGTTCGCCCGGGCCGGCTCGGGCCCGGCCGACTACGCCCACGTCGTCTTCCACCAGCCGAACGGGAAGTTCCCGCAGCGCGCGGGCAAGCAGCTCGGCTTCTCGGAGGCCCAGATGAAGTACGGACTCGTCACCCCGTACATCGGGAACACCTACTCCGGGGCCGCCCTCATCGGTCTCTCGAACGTGCTCGACCACGCGACGGCCGGCGAGCGCGTCCTGATGGTGGGGTACGGCTCGGGCGCCGGGTCCGACGCGTTCGACTTCGACATCACCGACGAGATCACGAACTACGACCGGTCGTTCGGCCGGCCGGTCCAGGATTACCTCGACCCCGGGGTCGAGATCCCGTACTCCGTGTATGCGAAGTTCCGAGGGAAGATCCATCTCGGGGGGAGCTGACCGTGCGCGAGGTCGCCATCCTCGGGGTCGGTCAGACGAAGTTCGGCGAGCTGTGGGACCGCTCGTTCCGTGAGATCGGGATCGAGGCCGGCCTTCAGGCGCTGGTGGACGCGAAGCTCTCCTCGGCGGACCTCGGGGGCCTCTATCTCGGGAACATGGCCTCGGGCACCCTCCTCGAGCAGGAGCATATCGCCCCGCTCATCCTCGACTACGCGGGACTCGCCGGCCGCCACCTGCCGGCGATGCGGGTCGAGGGCGGTGGAGCCTCCGGCTCCCTCGCGCTCCACCAGGGGTACCTCGCGGTCGCGAGCGGTCAGTACGACTTCGTCGTGGTCGGCGGGGCCGAGAAGATGACGGACGTCGCCGAGACGACCGCGAACCAGATCACGAGCTCGACCGCCGACCACGAGTGGGAGGTCGTCTTCGGCGCCACGCTCCCGGCCCTCTGGGCGCTCATCGCCCGGCGGCACATGCACGAGTTCGGCACGACCCGGGAGCAGCTGGCCCGCTTCGCGGTGCACGACCACGAGATGGCCTCGAAGAACCCGCTCGCCCACTACCGGAACAAGCTGACCCTCGAGCAGGTCGTCGGCGCGGGAGAGGTCGCCGAGCCCCTCGGGGTGCTCGACTGTGCGCCCCTCTCCGACGGGGCGGCGGCGGTCGTCCTCGGGCCGCTCGAGACCGCGAAGCAGCACACGGACACGCCGATCCGGATCGCGGCGAGCGAGGTCGCCTGCGACACGATGGCCGTCCAGCATCGGGAAAAGATCACGTCGCTCCAGTCCACGGTCGTCGCGGCCGAGCGCGCCTTCCGCCGTGCGCGTCGCGCGCCGGTCGACGTTCGGGTCGCCGAGGTGCACGACGCGTACACCATCAGCGCCCTCCTGGCGCTCGAGGACCTCGGGTTCGTCGAGAAGGGCCGGGGCGGTCCCGAGTTCGCCTCGGGGCGGTTCGGCATGGACGGTGCGCTCACCATCAACCCCTCGGGGGGACTGAAGGCACAAGGCCGTCCGTTCGGGGCGGTCGGGGTCGCTCAGGTCGCCGAGGTCGTCCGCCAGTTGCGAGGGGAAGCGAAGGACCGGCAGGTCGCCGGAGCGACCTTCGGGCTGACGCACGACGTGGCCGGTACAGGCGCGACCAGCGTCGTCCACCTCCTGGAGCGGACCAACTAGGAGGGAGCCGATGTCGGTCGCACGATTCTGGCGCGAGACGCCCCGCCGGTACAACCTCGGCGGCTCGAAGTGCACGAACTGCAACACCGTCTACTTCCCGCCCCGTTCGGTCTGCCCGACCTGCCCGAGCCACCGAAAGACCCTCGAGAAGATGGTCCCGTTCCAGCTGAGCGGAGAGGGCACCGTGTACTCCTTCACGGTCGTCCACGACGCCGCCGAGGGGTTCGAGATGCAGGTGCCGTACGTCCTCGCCCTCGTAAAGACGGTCGAGGGACCGATGCTCACGGGCCAGGTCGTGGACGTGAACCCCCCCGAGGTCAAGATCGGCCTTCGGGTCCGCGCCACCTTCCGCAAGCTGCGGGAGGAGGGAGCGGCCGGGGTCATCCACTACGGCTACAAGTTCGCCCCCGCGGGGGAGGCGGGGGCCGGACCGGAGCCGCGAGCGCGCCTCGCCCCGGTCGCGTCGAGCCCGGCAGGGAGCTCGGACCGCGCCCCCGCGTGAGCGAGGCGCCGCGCCGGGACGGCGCCCCCGTCCCACCCCCCGAGGGCGAGACGGCGGAGGGAGAGTACGCCAGCACGTACGCCGCCGGCTACGAGGAAGGGGTGCGGAGCGCCCTGCGGGAGGTCCTCGGCCACATCGCGCGAGGCCACACGCCCGCCGAGCTGCGGATGCTGGTCGAGAGTCGGCTCGCGCGCATCAAGGAGGAGGTCGACCTCAAGCGTCGCAGCATGACCGCCCCCCCGAGGCAGCCCACCTGGAGCTCGCTCCTGAGACCCCCGACCACGGCCCGCCCGTGGGTCGCGCCGGTGGGACCGCCACCCGGCCTCGCGCCTCCCCGCATCGGTCCCGGGCGCTCGCTGCTCGTCCGGGAAGAGCGACCCGCCCGCGCCCTCGAGGTCCTCCGAGCGAACGCGGGCGACTTCCCGCGCGTCGCGATCGTCTCGCTCCATCCGCCCGCGGTCCCGGGCCTGGCGCCCGAGCGGCGCGTGGAGATCTCCCTCTCGAGCGGGAGCGGCGGCTCGGGACCTCCCAGCCCCGGAGAGATCAGCGGGCAGCTCCGGGCGCCGACCGAGGCCGCCGGCGGGGCGCTCGTGTATGTCGACGCGCTCGAGTTCCTGACGACGGAGAACTCGCTCGACCTGACCCTCCGGTTCATCAACTGGCTCGTCGGCCAGGTCCGCGACACCGGCTCGGCGCTCCTCGTCTCGTTCGACTCGCGCTCCCTCGAGCTCAAGGACGCGAGCCGGCTCGAGCGGGTTTTTCAGAACGTCCTTTAGCCCGGACGGGTCCGCGGAGGGAACCGCCTGAGGACCCATAAGCATAGGAACCCGAGACGACAGGAAACGGTGAGAGAGGGACGCACAGGGCGATGGAGGTCGGCCTCTTCACGGACTCGTACCCGCCCATGCGCGACGGGGTCGCCCAAGTCACCGGGGGCCTCGCCCGGCAGCTGGTCAGCCTCGGCCACCGGGTCCGGGTCTTCGCTCCGCATCCGTTCAGCGGGAAGCCGTTCGAGGAGGTCGTCGAGGACGGGGTCCGGGTCGAGCGGTTCCGCAGCCTCACCGTCCCCCTGTACAGCCAGTACCGGTGGCCGCTCTGGCCGCTAGGGGCTTTGCGAGCGCCCCGCGGGGCGGCGGAGACCGACGTCCTCCACGTGCATTCCCCCGGCGCGCTCGGCAGCGTGGGGTTCCTGGCCTCCCGGCGGTTCGGCCGGCCCCTGGTCGGCACCTTCCACACCAACATCCGGGCGATGCGAGAGAGCTTCCCGTCCAAGTTTCTCCTCCCGGAGTTCTTCCGCGTCGCCTGGTG
>JASHYQ010000166.1 GCA_030042955.1 Thermoplasmata archaeon | reverse complement strand
GTGGGCGCAGCCTTGGCCGTCGGGCTGATCGGGTTGGTCGGATACCTCAGCATCGTCGCGACCAGCGAGCGGCAACGGTTGGGAGACCTCGCGGCCGGGACCTGGGTCGTCCGGCGCACTACGGGGCCTTTGGCGGAGCCGACGGCGACGCCGGCCCCGGCGCCGGGACCGGGGCTGGGCCCGTCCGGGTGACGGGGATCGCGATCGACGAGACGTTGGCATCCCGTCCGTCTCGGTTGGTGAGCCGCTCGGTGTCGATCCGGATCGGACCAACCTCGACCTGACCGGCGAGGAAGCGCCGGCGCACGACCTCGACGACATCGACCGCCTTGGCGATCGCGTTCCCCCGGGCCCGCACGACGACCGAGCCGGCGCCCGAATTGAGCTGGGTCACCACCTGGAAGACGTACGTCATCGTCGGCTTGAGGCCGATGAAGACCGTGACGCCGGCGTCGGGATGGTCCCGCATGGACGACCGACGACCGCGCATCGCTACAAGTCTCTTTGGAGGGGCCTCGAGGGACGGGCGCGCGACCTTCGCAAAGGTTAATGCTCGCACCCCGTAGCCGCCGCCGGCCGTGCAGGGGTGGCCCAGCTTGGTCAAAGGCGCTAGGTTGAGGTCCTAGTCTCGTAGGAGTTCGTGAGTTCAAATCTCACCCCCTGCAGTTTCCCTCCGACTTCGCCGCACGCGAGCGAGAGCGGACACGTCGCGATGGGCCGCGACTCCGACGATCTAGCGATTGCGAGACCCGGCCGTGGAGAACCCCCTCCGTGAAAAAGGGCGGGGGTGTCCGACGAGGGACGACCGCGGGCGAAAGGTGCCCACTTCTGCGCGCGATTCGGGATTAACGAAAGACTGCCTCGGCATGAGGTCGAATCTGAATCATGGGGCGCGCCCTCAGAAACGGTCGAGGCGCCGGCTCCGCGGTAGGCTCACCGCCCTATGGCTGGAGGAAGACCTTGATGGCCCGTCGTTCGTCCATGGCCCGGTACCCCTCCGCCACTCGCTCGAGGGGCAACTTGAGGTCAAACACCCTGCCGGGATGAATCTTCCCGCTCCACACGCGGTCGATGAGATCGGGCAGGAAACGGCGAACGGGGGCAGGGCCGCCGTGAATGTGAATGTGGGTATGGAAGAGGGCTTGCAGATCGAGCGGGACCCCGTGAGGCACGCCGACGAAACCAAGGTACCCTCCCACGCGCGTGACCTCTATCGCCTGAGCCATCGACTCCTTCGTTCCTACGCACTCAATCGCGGAGTCCGCTCCGATTCCGCCGGTCAGTTCGTTAATCCTCGCGACTCCTCTCTCCCCCCGCTCGGTCACGATCTCAGTCGCGCCGAACTCCCGGGCGAGCTTGGAGCGTGCTTCGTGCCCGCTCATCGCGACGATCTTCTCGGCGCCCATTTCCTTGGCGGAGAGGACGGCCAAGAGACCGACCGCTCCGTCGCCCACCACGACGACCGTGCCGCCTGGCTCGACGTTGGCCGCTACAGCTCCGAACCACCCCGTTCCCATCACGTCCGAGAGCGCCAGGAGGTCCGGCAACTGCTCCCCCGAAGGGGCCCCGGGGGTCGGTACCAGGGTGCCATCAGCTAGAGGTACGCGTACCCTCGGAGCCTGCGCCCCCAGCACGAGCTCGGCTTGTCGACAGGAGGATTGGTAACCCGCACGACAACTTGGACATGTATTGTCCGATGCAAAAAACGAGCCCACGACGAATTGACCGGCCTTGATCGAAGTGACCGCGCTCCCCACTTCCTCTACGATGCCGCAGTACTCATGTCCCACTGCCGTTCCCCATGGCATCGGACTGACACCACGGTAGAACCACAGGTCGGACCCGCAGATGCACGTGGCCGAGAGGCGGAGGATGGCATCTGTCGGCTTGATGATCCCAGGAGCCTCGTGGTCCTCAAACCGGACGTCACGAGTGCCGTAGAAGACTGCGCCCCGCATCGTCCCCACCGCTCGTACGTCCCTCGTGCCGCGAGCCATCACGCCGGGTGATGGCCGTTTCGTGGCACCGACGCGGGCGGCGCGTACTGTTCGTCCGTGACCTTCTCCATCCACTCAGCGGCCTTGCCGTCGAGAGCTTCCTGGACGGCGATCTGGACGAGCCGTGTCGTCGGAGTGGCCCCATGCCAGGGCTTCTCACCGGGCGGCGCCCAGACCACATCGCCCGGTCGCATCACCACGATTGGTCCCCCCCACCGCTGGACGAGGCCCTCGCCGGAGAGCACGATAAGCGACTGTCCCAGCGGGTGGGAGTGCCATGCGGACCTCGCCCCCTGCTCGAAGGTGACTTTCGCGCCCTGCGCCCGAGCGGGGGACTGGGTCTCGAGGAGTGGGTCAATACGCACGCTTCCCGTGAACCGTTCGGGCGCGCCCCGAACGGGGGGGCGGTTTCCACTTCGAAAGATCTCCATCTTCCTCGCCAGCCCACCGGATTCCCTAAAGGTTTCCAAGTAGGGAGAACCCCGAAGTCGCGGGTCCTCCCCCTCGCTCCGCTCGGGGTCCGCCCGCGTCAATCTCGTCCCTTTGGAATGACCCGAAAAGCAGCCGGTACGCGTGCCGAAGGTAGAACGTCGGCTTGACGCCTGTTGGGCAGGGGAACACGCGCGTCGCGCTGCCCGGCAGCGGGTCCATTCGCACCTAGGCTCAGCACCCTCGTCACTGAGCAGGTCACGTCGCGAGCGTGACCTGCCCAAGGCGCTTCACGACCTCTGGGTCGCGATGATCGAAGAAGCTGCTCGTCTTCGTGTCCAGCTTTGCGATGGCCACCATGTCCCTTGGAGTAAGCGTGAAATCGAACACATCGAAGTTCTCGACAATCCGCTCCCTCCGGACAGACTTTGGGATGGCAACAACGCCGCGCTGAACGAGCCACCGGAGGACGACCTGGGCGATGCTCTTGTTGTGCTCGCTCGCGACGGAGCGAAGGACACCGTTCCGGAAGATGTCGTTCCTGCCCTCCGCGAACGGTCCCCAGGACTCTACCTGAACGCCGTTTTCCTGTAGGAACTTCTGAGCCTCGATCTGCTGACAGAACGGGTGTGTTTCGATCTGGTTGACGGCGGGAGCGACCTCGTTGTGGATGATGAGGTCCATCACGCGGTCCGGGGGGAAGTTGCTGATCCCGATCGCCCGGACGCGGCCCTCACGGTACAGCTCCTCCATCGCTCGCCAGGAACCATACACGTCCCCGTAGGGTTGGTGGATCAAATAGAGGTCCAGCACGTCGAGCCCGAGGCGGCGAAGAGAACGATCGAACGCCTTCTTCGTCTTCTCATAACCGGCATCCTGGACCCACAGCTTGGTGGTCACGAAGAGGTCGTCGCGGGCGACGCCGCCTTGTCGAATCGCTTTCCCGACTGCATCTTCGTTCTGGTACGCCGCCGCGGTGTCGAGAAGACGATAGCCGGTGCGTAAGGCGTCCAGGACGCTTCGCTCGCACTCCGCGAGGTCTGTCACCTGGTAGACGCCGAATCCGAGGATGGGCATCTTCACTTTGTTGTTCAATACGACGTGTTCCATCATATTCCACCCTCGAGCTTGAGCCGGCCGGCGCGCAGCGCAGCGATAACGCCGCCGTCGATGAGCAGGTCGCTCCCGGTGACAAACGCGGCGTCTGGGCCGAGCAGGTACGCTGCCGCCGATGCAATTTCGTCGGGAGTTCCCACTCGTCCGGCGACCGAGGCTTGAATCATAGCCCGATAACCGCCACCGATCGCCGACGACATTTCCTTCTGTGCCATTGGAGTCGCGATGATGCCCGGACTGATCGAGTTGAGGCGCGCACCGCGTTCGCCCCAGCGGAGGCTCTCCGCCTGGACGCGTAGGTGATTGGCCCGCTTGGACATGGCATAGGCGGTCCCGGAATCCGGAACCGCGGCCGGCTGAAGGACCGGCAATTTGAGCAGGTCGTCCGCAGGCGTGCGAGCGAACGCTTCGTCGACCTC
>JASHYQ010000165.1 GCA_030042955.1 Thermoplasmata archaeon | reverse complement strand
CGGGCGGACGGGCCCCCGGGCAGTTCCGCCTGCGGCCCACGGAAGGTTCTTGGCTTCGGGACAGGTTCGGCTCGCGATGAAGAGCGAGCTGGACCTCATCCGCGAGCTCTACCGCTACAACTCGAGGGGTCGTCAGGGCTACCTAAGGAAGATCTGGGGACTTCCCCCGAGGGAGCGCTACCGGGACCGGGGCGCGTCGTTCCCGTCCCTCGTGGACATCTACATGCATATTCTCGATGCGTACCGCTGGTGGTTCATCCGCGTCTATGCGCGCGGGTCGTTCGACGAGTTTCCTCTCGGCACTCGGTACACCCTGGCCGAGGCGAGGCGCGAGACCCGGAAGGTGGACCTGCTCCTCAACCGGTTCCTCCGGGACCTCCGTCCCAAGGAGCTCGACCGCACGTTCACGATGCCTACTCGGGGGCACGAGCGTCGGACGGTCCGCACGATGCTCGTCCACATGATCGAGGAGGAGCTCCAGCACAAGGGAGAGCTCAACGCGCTCCTCTGGCAGCTCGACGTCGACGCGCCGGTGCTCGGGTTCGACGACTAGCGCTCCACCGGCGCCGAGCGCAGGTCCCGTGGCATGGGTGGGGGTCGCTCCGTTCGCATGACCGGAGCCTCCACGCCCCGGGGACCGACGGAGCGCGAGCTGCTCAAGCTGGGGCACGAGAACTTCATCGAAGCGTTTCGCCGAGTTGCCCGAGTGCTCCCTTCCGGAAGGATCGAAGAGGACCGGGACTGCGTTTGCATCGCCTCCGGCTTGGCCGGCCCCGAGTTCAACCCGGTGTTCCTCAGCCCCACTGCCTCCGACCCGTTCCGGTCGATCCGCGCGGCGAGCGGGTTCATGGAGCGCGCCGGTGTTCCGGCCTGGCGGCTCGTCGTGCTCTCGGGTCGCGGGTCCGACGCCTCGGGGGCCGCTCGGTCGGCCGGCCTCGTGCCTCGCCGCACCCTGCCGGGAATGCTGCTGTGCCCCATCCCACCGGCCGTCCGGCCTACCCCGCCGGAGCTCCGGGTCGTCCTGGCGACCGACCGGGAGCTCTGGGGGACGATGGTCCGCGTCGGACTGGTGGGGTTCGGCGGGGAGGCGCCCGAGGATGTCGACACGATCCTTCCGTACCCCGGCCACGCGACCGCCCGCGGTTACGTGGCGTACTGGGGCGACCGGCCCGTCGGTACCAGCCTCGCCATCGATCACGCGGGGATCGCCGGCGTGTACTTCGTCTCGGCCCTGCCCGAGGCTCGACGAAGGGGTGTGGGAGCGGCCGTCACCCTAAGGGCGGCGGTGGACGGTCTGGCCGCCGGCTGCCGGGCGAGCTACCTCCAGTCGAGCGAGATGGGGTTCAACCTCTACCGGACGCTGGGCTATCGCCACCTGGCCACGTACCAGGAGTGGACCTCTGCGCCAGAACCGTAGAAGGAGCCCCGAGACCCCCGCCCCCCTTCGTCCGCTTCCTCGGCCGGCCCTTGGCGCGGCGTTGTCAACTATATAGCGAAGTCCCGCTTGCTACGGCAAGGGCGGCCCGGCTTATCCCGGCCCCCCGGTCCCGTACCGCCGGCGGGGGGACGTAGATGTCGATGGCGGGCGGTCGCCCGGTGGACCTTTGGAGGACTTCGAGGCTTGACAGGATCGAGCTAACGTTGGTGCTCGGGGTCACGCTGGCTCTCGTGGTCAGCGTTGCGGCGCCCTTGGTGGGCGCGCGGAGCCCGGCCCTGTCCATCTCGGACGGCGCCGGCGTCGCGGGCTCCTCCGGCTTGTCGGCGGCACCGAGCTCCGCCTCGCTGCCCACGAGCCCGCACCCTGGGACCTTGCACGTCGCGGAGTTCGCCCCAGGAGGAGCGCCGACCGTCGACCCTGCCGTCTGCTACTACACGGTCTGCGAAGAGCCCATCATGAACGTCTACCAGACCCTGGTGAGCTACAACGGGAGCTCGACCTACACGTTCGTTCCCACGGCTGCGACGTGCGTTCCCGGCACGCCGCAGTGCACGGCCGACTACGGCTCCGGGGTCGGCGGCCTCCCGGGCTTCACCGGGATCTTCAACGCGACCGGCGCTCCGTTCACCGGGACGAACGGCGTGCCGATCTACTGGACGTTCGTCCTCGACCTGGCGGCCCACTTCTACGACCCGGGCACAGGGAAGGGCTGGCCGGTCTACCCGACCGACGTGATGTTTTCGATCTCCCGGACGGCAGCGTTCGCGGACCTGCCCCTTGCCGAGACCGCTGGGTGGATCCAGACCCAAGCGCTCACGCCGGCCGGTAACCCCCGCTGGGACGGCGGGATGCACGCACCGTTCAACAACACCCCGTACGACGTGCTCACCTCGATGCTGGTCAACAACTCGACGTACTGCCCCGCTCGGGCGATGAACGGGGTCGAAGGCAACGGCTGCATCACCTTCGTCGCGAACGGCGGTGGGCAGGACTGGCCCCAGTTCCTCCAGCTCCTGGCGGACAACCTCGGGGCGAGCATCGAGCCGTGCGGCTGGTTCACGAACGCGGGCGCCGGCGTTCCGGGCTTCGCGGGGACGCACGCCACGGGCGG
>JASHYQ010000164.1 GCA_030042955.1 Thermoplasmata archaeon | reverse complement strand
AGGTAGGCGAGTCGCTGCTCCGCCTGGAGCTTCTGGAGGATCCCGAGGATCTGGGCCTGGACCGAGACATCCAGGGCGCTCGTCGGCTCGTCCAGCACGATCAGCTCCGGTCGCAGGGCCAGGGCCCGGGCGATCCCGATCCGCTGGCGTTGGCCGCCGGAGAATTCGTGGGGGAACCGCCAGAGGTGCTCGGGGTTTAGGCCGACCTCCTGGAGCAGCTCAGCCACCCGTTGGTACCGCTGGCCGCGGGTCCCGATGTGATGGATCTCGAGAGGCTCCGCGACAATGTCGCGGACCAGCATTCGGGGGCTGAGCGAGCTGAACGGGTCCTGGAAGACGATCTGGAGCTTCTCCCGGATCCGGGCGAGGTTCTTCCGGCGCTGACGGTAGATCGAGTACTGCTCGGCGATCTGGTCGAGCTCGGTGAGCAGCTTGGCCGCCTCCGGAGAGGGAGGCGTCGCTTCCCCGTCGTCGGGCGCGGTCATCGGCCCGAGTTCCCGGTAGATCTCGTCCAGCCGGTCGAACGTCTCCGGAGGCGGCCGATAGTACGTGTGCCCGGACGTCGGTTCGATCAGCCGAAGCAAGAGGCGACCGACGGTGGTCTTTCCGCATCCCGACTCCCCGACGAGCCCGACCGTCTCGCCCTCGTGGATGTCAAGGCTGACTCCATCGACTGCGCGGACGTCGCCGATGCGGGTGGAGAAGACACCCCCACGGATGGGGAACAGCTTGCGAACGTTGCGCGCAGAAAGTACAACCGGAGGTTCACCTGGCATCGTTGGGGGCCCCACTCCGGAGGTCACTCAACAGCGACTGGCCCCGTGTATAAATAGCACGCGACGGTGTGCCCCTGGCCCTCGACCGTGGTCGGAGGGTGGTCCGTCTTGCAAACGGGCATCGCGTGGGGGCAACGGGGGTGGAACCGGCACCCCGAGGGCGGGGTGATGAGGTTCGGGACCGACCCGGGGATCGAGAGGAGCTCCTTGTCCGGCTGGTCGAGCCGAGGGATGGAGGCCAGCAGGCCCTGGGTGTAGGGGTGCAGGGGGTGGTGGAACAGCTCACCGACCGTAGCGGTCTCCACGATGTGGCCGGCGTACATGACGCAGACCCGGTCGGCGACCTCGGCGATGACCGCGAGGTCGTGGGTGATGAGGACGATCGCCGTTCCGACCCGCGTCTTGAGCTCTCGCATCAGCTCCAGGATCTGAGCCTGGATCGTGACGTCGAGCGCGGTCGTCGGCTCGTCCGCCAGGAGGATGTCCGGTTCGGAGGAGAGGGCCATGGCAATCATCACCCGCTGCAGCATCCCCCCCGAGAGCTCGTGCGGGTAGCCGTGCGCGACCTGCACGGGATTCCCGATGCCGACCCCCTCGAGCGTTGCGACCGTCCTCCAGTAGAGTTCCTGCTGCACGGTCCGCCGCACGTAGCGGCGGATCCCCCAGAGATTGAGATAGAAGGTCCGCAGGCCGCTCGTCGTCCGCTGCCGGCGCAAGGAGGCCCGAGCGAGCCGGTGCGCGGTTCCGGTGCGCATCTCCGTCAGGTAGATCTCGTTCGCCTTCTTTCGCAGCTCCGCGTTGCGACGCTCCCGGTGCAGGTAGGTTCGCTGCAACCGGGTGAGCTTCAGCCGGCGCAGGGCGTGGAGGATCTCGGGCTTGCTTTCCGGTGCCGCGGCGCCCGCCTCGCGAAGGATGTAGTAGACCTGGACCCCGAAGGTCGGAACTCCCACCGCGGCTCCGACGGCGACGGCGGCAGCGCGCACCTCCGCGTTGGTTCCGTGTCGGGAGACCTCGAGGGCCTGGTCGATGGCGGCGGTCACCTTCGGGTCGTCGGGGCGGGCCACGAGGAGGGCGTTGACGATGTCGGCGCCGCGGTGCAGGAGGAGCGCCTCGCCAATCTGGTCCGAGATGGAGAAGATCGGGTTCATGGCGGAGGTTGGTTCCTGGAAGATCGTCGAGATCCCGCCCCCCCGTACGGCCGACATTCGGTCCATCGAGGCGCGGATGGTGCGGAAGCGGCGACGGATCTTCACGCGGCCGGTGTTCCGGATCGGCTTGAAGGTCGCCTCCTTCTCGAGGTTCCAGAGGAGGTTAGCCCCCCGGTACAGGATCTTCCCGCTCATCACGCGGCCCGGGGGGTCCGGGATGAGGCGGGTGATCGAGAAGGCCGTCACACTCTTGCCGCACCCGGTCTCGCCGACGAGGCCGAGGGTCTCTCCCCGACGGACCTTGAACGACACTCCGTCCAGCGCCTTCACGACCCCGTCGTACGTGAAAAAGTAGGTCTTGACGTCCCGGACGTCCAGTACCACGTCACGGGTCACGGCCGGGGTCGAGGTTTCCGACGGGCGCGCTAGCGGGGTGGCCGCCGTGACTTCGGGAGGGGACGGCTCCAGTCCGACATCGCTCCCACTGCTGACCCGAACCGCACTGGACACGACTACTTCCTCCCTAACGGCGCAGGCGCGGGTCGAGCGCGTCCCGTAGGCCATCGGAGATGAAGTTCACGCTGATGGCAAACATGAAGAGCATGACGCCCGGGAAGAACATCATCCACCACGGGACGAACACCGGGACGTTGAGCTCGTAGCTGGTGAGCAGGCTCGTCAGCACCGCCGGGTTCACGGAGAGCGCGGTGAGCGTCCCCCACTCCGGGAA
>JASHYQ010000016.1 GCA_030042955.1 Thermoplasmata archaeon | reverse complement strand
ATCCAGCGGGCGATCACCGGGCGGAACGCGACGGTCGGCCCGGAGGAGCAGATCCTGCTGCGGGTCGGCCTCCACGCGGGGGACGTCGTCGAGGAGGACGGGGACGTGGTCGGCGACGCCGTCAACGTGGCCTCTAGGATCGAGCCCCTCGCCGAACCGGGGGGGATCTGCCTCTCGGCGACCGTCTACCAGCAGGTGAGGAACAAGCTCCCCATCGTCTTCGAGAAGGTCGGCGTCCGGAGCCTCAAGAACGTCCAGGAACCGGTCGAGATCTACCGCGTCAGTGTCGGAGCTGTTCGGACGGCCACGCGCGCTCCCGCGCCGGACCAGGGCCCGCAGAACCTCCGCCTCGCGGTCCTGCCGCTGGCCAATCTCAGCACCGAGGCGGCCGACGAGTTCTTCGCGGACGGCCTGACCGACGAGCTGATCTCGCGAACGGCGCAGGTCCCCAGGGTCCGGGTGATCTCCCGCACCTCGGTCCAGCGCTACAAGGGCTCGTCGAAGTCGATCCGAGAGGTCGGCGAGGAGCTGGACGTCGGGGTCGCGCTCGAGGGGAGCATCCGCAAGTCGGGCAACCGGGTCCGGATCGCGGTCCAGCTGGTCGATGTGCGGTCCGAAGCGCACATCTGGTCGATGCGCTACGACCGGCCGTTCGACGACATCTTCGCGATCCAGGACGATATCGCGGGCCAGATCGCGAGGTCCGTCGCGGCGCACGTCGCGGGCCCGCCGGTCGAGGCACCACCGCAGCCCGCACCTGGGACGGCCGAGACGTCCGACCTGGAGGCCTACTCCCTGTTCCTCCACGGGCGGCAGCTGTTCGGGGAGAAGGGGTCCGTCGAAGCGATCCGCACCGCGCTTGGGCTCTTCGAGGGCGCCGTCGCTCGCGATCAAGGGTTCGCCCGTGCGAGGGTCGGTGTAGCCGAGGCGCTGCTGTGGCTCGCCACGGAAGGATTGATCCACTTCCAAGACGCCGAGGCTCGGGCCTACCAGGAACTGCAGAAGGCGCTCGAGATCAACGACCGGATCGCCGAGGCGCACTCGGTCCTCGCAGCTCTGTGCCTCGGTTCGGACCGCTTCGCCGAGGTCGAACGGGAGGCCCACCGGGCGATGGAACTGAACCCGAGCCTTGCCGACCCGTACCGTTGGTTGGCGCAGCTCGCCGCGGGGGACGGCGATATCGGCGAAGCCATCCGTCTCCTGGAAGCCGCCCGGCAGCTGAACCCCGAGGACATCAATGTCCTCTCCTTCCTGGGACGGGCGCTAGCCTATGCCGGACGAGAAGCCGACGCGGTCGCCTTCTGGAACGCGACGAAGTCTCGGGTCCAGTTCCGGACGAACGCCCACATGAGCGAGTACTATCTCGGAAAGGGGGAGCTCGCGAAGGCGGAGGAGTCGATACGCGAGATGGAGCGAATCCGGCCAGAAAGCCCCTGGACGCTGGTGTACCGCGGCCTGCTTGATGTTCGTCGAGGGGACCCGGCGACGGCCCGCCGTTCGATCGAACGCCTCCAGGAGAGATCGAAGCAGGGCGAGATGGTCGTGTTCTTCATCGGTTTCCTGCAGTATGGGCTGGGCGAGATGGATGCGTTCGTCGCGTCCATGTCGGAGGCGCTCCGCCACGGGGTCCTCCCGCTGCTCGAGCTTCTCTACTCCCCGCTGTACGCAGCCGCTCGGGAGGACCCCCGTGTCCAAGACATTCTTCGGACGCAGCGCGAGCGTCGGAGCCCTTCGCCGCGCCGGGACTCGTCCTAACGTAGCCCGAGCCGCCTCGCCGCGGCCATCCCGACGGAGGTGACCGGACGGCGGATGACGTCCCCGGTGACCCACTGAGCCAGGGTCGATGATTCGTAGAGAGACCGTCTCGAAAGGCCTCAGCATGGAGGTCCGCGCCGACCCTGCGGCTCGGCGCGCCGAAGGGTCCCGGTTGAGTCGTCCTTACGGTACAGAGCGCGTCCAGGGCTCCGTGGCGGGCACGACCGTTACCGGGGCGTCAGGGACCCTTGAGCAGACCGAGTCCCGCCAGCATTTGCCTTGCAGCCTCCTCGACCTTCGGGATCGGCCCGAACAGCTCTCCCTGCCGGCGGGTATCGGCGACGTACTTCCCAGTCTGGAAGAACCGGAACATGGCGGCCATGTCGTCGTTGGACCCACCTCGGCCACCTTGCATCTGGGCGAGGCGTATGGGGCGACCGAGCAGCTTGCTGATCAGCTCCGCGTATTCCGGCCCCGATAACGGTCGATCCGAGCCGAGGTCGATCTTCTGACCAACGGCGCGAGGCTCATCCACGGCCATGGCGATCGCCCGGGCCACCTCGCTCGGTGCGATGTACGTGATGCGGATCCCCTGCGGAGTCATCCCGAAGACCTGGCCCTGCGCCAGACCCTGTCGGATCATCTGACCGTAGCCTCCTTCGGGAGCGAAGAGAAAGGCGCCCGGTCTAAGGGATACGAACGGTAGCCCCTGCTGGCTCAGGTAATCCTCCGTCTCCTTCTTCGCCCAGAAGTGCGGCACGTCCGGTGCCTGGTCGCACGCCAGGATGCTGAGAAGCACGAATCGGGAGACACCCGCTCGCTTCGCCGCATCCACGAGGTTTCGGTTACCTTCCCGATCGGTCCGAAGCGAGTCTCCCTCCCGCCGCTGCGAGTAACCGATGGCGGAAGTGATCACTCCGGAGGCCCCCGCGACCGCGGCCTGAAGGGACTTCGGGTCGAGCATGTCACCTCGCACGACCTCTACCGCCTTCGGGATCTTCGAGGCGTCGCTGCCCGGGCGTACTAGGGTTCGTACCTTCTTCCCGCGAGAGAGGAGCTCCCGCAGGACAAGACCGCCAAGGTGACCCGTAGCACCGACCTGGAGGACCGGTCGTTCGTCTCGGCTCGAAGCAGGTGAAGGCATGCCCTTGCGACCGTTTGGCCGCATATATTGACTGACTAGGCCCGTGTTAGCTCGCTAGCGAGGCGATGAGGCCATCGAGTGTAGGTCCTCTTGCAACTCGCCCGCTTGCGACGGCCCTTGATTTCGGTAGGTCACCAGGCTCCCCCAATCTCTTAGCTCGCGCTG
>JASHYQ010000163.1 GCA_030042955.1 Thermoplasmata archaeon | reverse complement strand
GGTGGGCTCGTAACCCTGGCCGGGCTCGCGACAGCGACCGCGGTCCTCCTGATGGCCATCCTGGTGGGCGCCGGCTGGAGCGCCTCGGCCCAGCTCATTCCCGGCCCAACCGAGGTGGGCGGCGGTGCCGATGTTGGCGAGCAAGCTCCGGCCTACTGGGTGTGGGAGGCGACCCAGGTCTGGGAGGTCCCGGCCGTGGTGCCGGCCGAGCTCTCCGCGACCGCCGGGACCCCGACCCGACTCCCCGGGGTCGGTTCGAGCTTCACGATCAATGCCGCGAAGGCCGGTGACCCCTCCGTCCGCTGGGAGTTCGAGGAGACCACCGCCGCGCCCGTCTCCACCGAGCTCGAGCTCCGATTCCTCGACGGGCTTTCCGGCCCCGCGGCGAAGGTGACCGTCTACCTCGAAACCCAGGCCACGGTCCGTGCGGGGGCTCTCGTGTTCTACCTCTTCTGGGATGCCGGCGCCTCCGCGCCGTCCGCAATCACCGTCGCGACGATGCAGGTGGACGTCCTCGGGTGCACCGCAGTCGGCACCTGTCCCTGACCGGGCGATGGCAAGGTCCTCGCCGGACCATCCCAGCCGCCAAAGAGGGTCCCCGCCGGGTCGGGCCTCCGGGGGGGTTCCTGCGGACCCCCATATTTTAGTACAGGCGTCCGCGAGCTACGCAGTGGAGGTGCCCTTCGTGGCACTCTACAACGAACTCCGACAGACTCCGGGACAAGCTCGCGTGACTCGCCGAACGATCCTTGGTGGAACTCTCATCGTGATGCTGCTGTTGACGGGGGGCTGGGTCGCCTCCGCGGCCTTCACCGTGACGAACAGCACAACCGAGGTCGGCGGAGGGAACTACCACGCCACCAACGGGATCGCCTACTGGACGGAGACCAGCGTAGGAGTCTCTACGGTTCCGGGCACCTTGCCCACCGTACTTTCGGCAACCGTGACGGCCCCGACGGTTCTGGCGGGCGCGGCCACCACCTACGCCATCAACACCCCCACCGCCGGTGACCTGGCACACTACTGGAAGTTCACGGAGGCCACGACGGCACCGGTGAACACCGAGGTCGAACTCGCCTTCACGGTCTCGACGGGAGCGGGGATCACGCAGGTCACGAGCTACGTGGAGACTCAGGCGACCGCCCCGGGCGCGGCGATCGTCTTCACGCTGCTCTACGACCTGGGCTCGCCCGCGAGTGGCACGATCACGCTCAACAGCGTGACCGAGGTCAGCCAGCAGTGCTCGGCGGTCGGAACCTGCCCGTAGGGTAGCGCAACCGCCAGCGATAGGGCAACCCCTTCCTCCGACCTCTTCGCCCTCTCCCGCGGGGTAGACTAGGAGTGGGCGAACGCCGCGACGAGCCGGTCCAAGTCGGCCGGCGCGATGAGGTTCGGGTGGACGCAGACCCACACCCGCGCCTCATGGGCGACCGCTTGGGCATGGAACGTCGTGAGGAGCGCCACCATCCGGTCGATCCCATGGAGCCGCACCAGGTACTCGATCCCCTCGAGGAAGAAGGCGGTCACTCGGTCCCGGTCCACCGCCGTCTCGAGGAAGGCCCCGTACGCCGCCAGGTCGTTCGGCTTGACGGTGAGGCCGCGGCCGAGGTTCGTCAACCAGTACACCTCGGCCGGTCGGGGACCGATATGGGTCCGGAGGCGCTCCGGGGACTCCCGGACGACGGCTACGCCGCGGTGCCCCGCCGAGGTCATGTCCAGGAACTCTCGCAAGGGCAGGAGGTACGACGGAGACACGATCACCTGCACGCCCCACGGGATGACCGCGGGCGGGGCTGGAACCGGCTCGGACGGTGCGACGGCCTCCATCAGAGGCGTGGGAGGAACCACCGGCGAGAGAGCAGCCGGGGACGGGACCGCCAACGCGGGTTGGACCGGAATGGTGGACGGAAGGGCTAGGGGCTCGGGGGCGGAGACCGCGGGCAGTTGGACGGAAGCTGGAGGAGTGGGTTCGGACGAAGGAGCCGCCGCTTCCTCCGGCTGAAGGGGGAGCCGATCAGCCGCTAGCTCCGGCATGGGGGCCTCGGCGAGCGGCTCCGCCGGTTCCACGCCTGGCGGAGCCTGGGGGGTGGAAGGAACCTCCTCGAGAACCTCGGGAGGCGGGGTGGGCAGCGAGGAAGAACTCTCGAAGCTCGCCTCGGGTGGCGCGGAGGGTGGTTCTTCGGTAGGAGACGCCTCCATCTCAGGAACTGGCCCCTCGGAGGATGGGATTGACTCGACCTCCTCGGTGGGGGGTCCGGCTCCTGCATCCTCCGCATCGGATTCCCCGGTGGCAACGGGGGGCTCCTCGGCGATCTGCTCCGGGGAGATTTCGAGGTCCGCAGGACCGGCCTCGGAGGTGGCCGGGGGAGGGACCTCGGTCGGTACCGCACCGTCGAGTCCTGGGGGGAGGGGCTCGGTAGGTCCGGTCGGAGGCTCCGTCTCTTCCAAGCCGGACCCGAACGGGGGGAGCTCCCGAGGAGGTCCATGGGTCGCTGGGTGAGTTTCGTCCTCTCTCTCCCCAGGTTCCGGCGCGGTGGGCGGGGGCGGAGCGGTGGGCGGGATGCCCTGCAGAGGCAGGGGCGCCTGCTCAGGAGGAGGCGCAACCGGTTCGACAGCTTGTACCGGGAGGACCGGCGCGGGAAAGGGCGAGACAGCGGCACCCGGCAGCGGGGGTGGGAGGGGGGCAGGTGCGGCGACCTGCGGCAACTGGGAGAGGGGAGCAAGGGGTGCGTGAAGCTCGGGCGCCCTTGCTGGAAGCGATGGCGAGGGGGCGACCCCGCGTGCAGGGCGGAATTCGGAGCGCGTCCCCGGCCAACTCTCCCCCGGTGAGGCTCCTGCGAGATCCCCGGACCCGGTCGGCGCGACCCCGCGGGCCGTCTCTACGGACACCGTCGGCCCCGAACCGACACGGGTCGAGTTCCCGTCGCGCTCCGTTGCGAGACCCTGCGCGCGACGCAGCCCCCACGAGGGACGGGGCGGAGGCGTCCGTCCGAACTTGACGACGAGAGCCTCGGCGAGCGGCCAGCCGAACCCGGGCAAGGCCGCGAGGGTGTCGAATGAGGCGGCCTCGAACGCGGCCCGCGACTGGAGGCCGGCATCCCAGGCCCCCGCGGTCTTGGCGAAGCCGAGCAGGGGGGCGCCGAGCACGCCGTCGAGCTCCCCCATGAGGGCCCGGACCTGCTCTTCGCGCGCGATGTGCTCGGGAGAGGCGTAGTCGTACGACGCCTCCGCCATCTCCGAAGAAGGCCGCGAGGGCCGGATGCGGAACCCCGCGGGGCGCGAGGGATGTTGCTTGACGTGACCCGGCCGGGGAGCGAGACCCGGGAGGTGAAGCCACCAGCGGACGCCGGTCTTGGTTCGGCCGCGCGTGGTCTCGGAGAGGGGGAACTCCCGGACGTCGTCGATGACGCGGACTTCGGGGACGCCGAGGTAGGTGGCCAGGGCCGGGGCGACCCGGCGGAGCTCCTTTGCGAGCGGGTCGAGGGTCGCGACGACAAGAGGGGGACGCACTTGGCCGGGCGTGGAGGCCGGGCGACGGAGCTCCCGCTCGACCCGCCGGACCAGGCAGAAGGCGTCGGGGGAGAGAGGCGGAGGAATCCGAGCCGGCAGCGGATGCGCTGCCGGCAGCTCGACGTACATTTCTCCGAGCCGCCACGACGCGGGTACCATCCGCTCGGGGAGGCGCTCCGTGTAGGTGACCATCGCGGGAAGGATTCGGCGAGGAGTCCCCTGGAGGACCACGGAGAGTTCCCCGGCCGCGGCCGACGCGTCCCGCCGGTGGGCCTGCTGGTGCCGAAGGATATGGGCGATCTGCGTCGCTTCGCTCGGGTAGACCTTCTGAATCTCGGAGAGCACCGGTTCGAGTTCTCGTCGCCGACCGGGCCAAGGGGTCGCGGGCCCGAACGCCTCGAAGTGCCCCACCCGCGCGAGCCGCTCCAGGGTCGGACGGTCACTGCGGAGCGCCTGGGCCTCGTCTTCGAGGCCCACGACGACCACCACGCTCGGCAGCGGGGTCGCCGACGGGACACCGAACGTCGTGCGGAAGCGACCGACCGCGTCCAGCACCGTCTGCCACCGGTCCCACGCGCTCGCCCGTTCCCCCTCCACCAGATTCGCGTTGACCGGCTCGAGCGAGGCCTCGAAGAGACTCGTCCCCGCTGAGGTGGTCGCGCCATACACGAGTTCGGAGGTGTGGGGCGCAACCGGACCCAGCAGGAGGGAACTCTCCCGAAGGAGATGGTGGAGCGTGCGGAGGGCGGCCCGACGGGAGGGGGCCGCGGCCGCGGGCTCTAGGCGGGGAGCGACCAGCGCGCGATACCGTGGGAGGTCGTTCGAGAGGAACCGGGAGAGGCGGCGGTACGCTCGTGCACAGGACTGCCCGTCGTAGTCGGCAATCGTCGCGACCCGGACCCGCTCCCAGCGGGCGAGCACCGCTCGGTCCTCGACCTCGAGCTCCGAGAGGAAGCCCGCGATCGATGGGCCCAACGCCGTCAGCAGGGTCGGGTCGATCCGCTCGAGGATCTCCCGGGCGACCTGCCAGTACTGCGTCAGCAGGCGGCCTTCCTGGGCGCTCCGCTGGGCGAGCGTCGAGCCGGGCTGCTGCGCGAGCTCCCCCCGGACCACGGCGCAGCGGACCGCGTCGGCCCCGAAGGCGGCGACCGGCTCAGCCACCGCTGCGTCGGAACCGCCGGGGAGCACCGTGAGGCCGAGGTCGGCAGGGGCACCAACCACGCCCGACATGACGGCGAGGTGGTGGGTGAGCGCTGGGGCTCGGCGACGCTCGTTGAGGTAGATCCAAACGGCATCCCCGGGAGGGAACGGGTCGAACCGGGCCCAGGCGCCCAGCTTCGCTCCAATCGAGGGGAGGAGGGGACGAGTGACCGGCCGACGGGTTCCCCCGCAGCCGCAGGCGGGGTCCGCTCCGAGCGGCTCCAGCCGCTCGCACTGCGGGCACTCGAGCAAGGTGGCATTCCCCCGACCCGGCGGCTGCGTGGTCGAGTCGCTGACGGGCCACGCCGCGACTTCGATCTGGCTCATCGGGGGGTCGCGGGGGAGGAGACGGAGGTAGGCCGCGCGCCGTTCCGGCGGCAGCCGGGAGGGCTCCAGACACCACGCCCGGCCCGGCGCCCAGACGAGCGACGTGCCACAGATCGCACAGTGCGGGACCCCCCGACGGACTCGCAGGTGGGCGAAGACCGCGCCGCTGTCACCGAGGTCGCGGAGCACGAACTCGCTCGCGGTGGCGAGGTCGAGCCCCGCGTACTTGTGCATCAACGTCCTCGCGAGCTGGCCTCGGGTGGTCACGAGCGGCCAGCCGGTCACACCGATTCGCTCGGCGATCTGCGCATCGGTGCCTCCGTGACCCGGTACCAATGGAACGATGCCCGTTCCGCTGTCGCCGACGTCGGGAACCGCCTGGAGCGTGCCCCCCGGGGCGGTCAACTCCCCGCCCATCGGGAATTCCGCACGAAGGGGGTACTCGTACGGGCGGCCGGACCAATGTGAGCCGAGGTGCTCCTCGACCACCTCCACCTCCGCGCCCGGGAGCCAGTCGACGAGGCGGGCCAGGGAGGAGCGGGAGGTCAGGACGAGCTCGTCAACGTCCTTGCGGCGGTACCTCGCCACGACGTACGGAAGCTCCGGGTTCAGCAGCAGAGCGGTCGCCCCCAGGAGTCGCCACGGGGCGTCGACCCAGACGAGGAGTTGCACGCGGCGTCCGTTGTCCACCGTGCCGAATCGCACGAGGTAGGTGTCTCCCTCCTCCTCCGCGTAGACGATTCGTTCGGGGCTCCGGGGCGAGGCGCAGTGAGGACAGATCCGCAAGGAGGCGTCCCGGGTCACCACGAGGCCCAGGCCCGCCATGCGGCCGAGAATCGCCTCGACCCGGTCCCGCCGGTCGCCGGTGTCGTACGGAAGTCCGGCCTCTCCACCCACCCAGACGGAAAGCGCCCCAAGGAGGGGCGCGACGTGGTCGTCCCCGACCTCCGCGTCGTGGCGCAATGTGCCGAGGGCCCGCCGCCCTGCGATCGCAAGGTACCGGGCGGTGACGTCGGCGGCTACCGCGCGGAAGAGGACCAGGCCGGGGTCATCCCCGACGGTATAGGCTCCCTCGTACTGGTGGAGAAGGGGGGCGGTCCCGCGGCCGACGACCCCGTCCGGACGCGGGAATCCCCGCGTCGCCCAGAGAGCGCGGGCGGCCTTTTCGACCGCCGCTGGGTGATACTGCTCGG
>JASHYQ010000162.1 GCA_030042955.1 Thermoplasmata archaeon | reverse complement strand
CACGACACTCGGACCGCCCTTCACCACGCGCTACGAATCGCGATCCGGGCCTGCGAGAACTAAGGAGCGGGCGCCCGGCGTTCGGGAGGTGGGCATCGTGCCGGTCACCCGCAGGATGGGACGCCCTGCATCCCAAGAGCGCAGGAGCCACCGTTGGTGGGCAACGTCGGGCGAGCGTACCGGCTCGCCCATTCGGGAGTCCGGTGCATCGCGGGGAGCAGGTTCCCTGGGAGCGGCCGGGGCGGGGCCGGCCGCTGAGGCGACAGTCAAGCCGAAACGCTCGCAAGAGCAAGCTCGAACGGAGCGTGGACGGCCGGGCGATGCTGCGCTGTCGGGGCGATCCCGTGGGGATCGACTACGGCAGACCTAGCAGGGGGTTGACCTCGGACAGGCGGTCCAGACAGGGCACTGAGGCCTCGTCCGCCGGGGGGACCTCGCCCTTGCTGCCTGGGTCCCAGTGGTGCGACCACAACCCACGGTAGAGGGCCGCCCCCATACCGCATCGCCGGGCCCCCTCCACGTCCCCCTTCCAGCTGTCTCCCACGTGAAGGACCTCGGAAGGAGCTACTCCGGCCCGTCTTGCCGCCTCCACAAAGATTCTGCTGTCCGGCTTGCACGCCCCCACGTCGGTGGAGGCGATCACGTCGGCCAGCTGGAGCCCGCCGGAGTCCTCCAAGAACGTTTTCCAGGCCCGTCCCGACCGTGACGTGTCGGTGATCACGATGACCGGGAATCTCGCTTCGTTGAGGGGTCGGACGAGAGCCAGCGCCTCCGGGTTGAGGACAGGAGGATGCTCCTTGAGCCCACCCGTAGCGTAGTCTTGGACCACCTGCTCGATCGGTCCTACGTAACGAGCTCCCAGGCGGCGGCGGAGCTCATCGATCTGGACCGCGATGGGGACGGATTCCACGAAGCGCCCTTCGCTTTCCCACCTCGAGTGAAGCGACGCTTGGGCTTCCCGTAAGCGCTCCAGCGGCACCGGGGTCTCGTTCTCCGTTCGGAGTCCCCGGGAGAGAAGCCTCAGTCGGACCTCGTACTGCGCCTCGACGATCGCCCGGGTATCCCAGACCATGGTGTCGTGGAGATCCAAAGAAAGGACCTGGTACCTTGGGGACATCGATAACGACGCGTTGTCCAAGGGCGGGAGCGGATTTAACCGACCTACCTCCAGAGACGGCCGCCCGCCGCGGTCCTCGTGGGAGGAGCGCTGGGCCGGTGACGGGACCGTGGCTGCCCCTCTGGGGGAGACCGACCGGATTCCCCCCCAAGAGGGCGGCGGAGCGATACCGGCCCCTTACACCCCGGTGCGGCGATAGACCTCCACCACGCTGAAAGGCTCGGATAAGCCGGTCACGGACGACCGACCGCACGCTAGCGGGTGGAGCCCCCCTTGCCTCGCCTCGCGGTCCGATGCGCACCGGTGGAACCCCTGTGCGGTCCGACAGGAGCCGGTCAAGCCCCCGCTCACCGGCAAGCAGGCTCGCGGACCGAGGTTCAGCGCTTCGCCTCCAGAGGAGGGCTGCGCCTGCCACGGATCGCGGGGCGCCCGAGGGGGCCGGCCTCGCTTCAGCCCATGAACGGTCGCCGCCAGTCCTCCGGGAGGACGGCGGTCTCCTTGATGTTGCGCGGGCTCACCCAGCGCAGGAGGTTGATCATCGAACCGGCCTTGTCGTTCGTCCCCGAGCGACGTGCACCGCCGAACGGCTGGCGGCCGACGATCGCGCCGGTGGGCTTGTCGTTGATGTAGAAGTTGCCGGCGCTGTAGCGCAGGATCCGTTCGGCGGTGGCGACCGCGCTGGCGTCGCGAGCGAAGATCGCGCCGGTGAGGCCGTAGGGGGAGGTGGTATCGCAGAGCTCGAGCGTGCGCTCGTAGTCGCTGTCGGGATAGACGTAGACCGTGAGGAGCGGCCCGAAGATCTCCTCGGTCATCAGCTTCCCCCGGGGGTCCGTGGTGCGGACGACGGTCGGCTGGACGAACCATCCCTTCGAGCGGTCGGTCCCGCCACCCGTGACGAAGGCGTACTCCTGCGGGTGACCGCGGGCGAAATCGAGGTAGCGCTCGATGTTCGTGAACGCCTCCTCGTCGATGACCGCGCCCATGAGGTTCTTGAGGTCGTGGACCGGGCCGAGCGGGATCCTCGGCGCCTCCTCCTTGAGGATCCGCTCCACCTCCGGCCACCGGCTCTCCGGGATGTACGCCCGCGAGCAGGCGGAGCACTTCTGGCCCTGGTACTCGAAGGCCCCCCGCAACAGGTTCACGGCCGTCCCGCGGACGTCGGCGGACGGGTGCATGAAGACGAAGTCCTTGCCGCCGGTCTCCCCCACGATCCGGGGGAAGTTGCGGTAGCTCTCGACGTTCTCGCCGACCTCCTTCCACAGGCTCACGAGCGCGGCGTGGCTCCCCGTGAAGTGGATCCCGGCGAGCTCACGATGGCGGAGGAGCACCGGGGCGTCCCGGCTCGAGAACGGCACGAAGTTGATGACCCCCGGCGGGAGACCCGCTTCCTCGAGGACGTCGAAGATCGCGCGGTTCGAGAGGATGACCGCCCGCGCCGGCTTCCAGATCGCGACGTTGCCCAGCATCGCCGGCGCTGTGGGGAGGTTGCCGGCGATCGAGTAGAAGTTGAACGGCGGCATCGCCAGCACGAAGCCTTCGAGGGGACGCCAGTCGAGCCGGTTCGTTTCCCCCGGGAACTGGTTCGGCTGCATCTCCTCGATCTGCTGGGCGAAGTAGGCGTTGAAGTTCCAGAAATCGACGAGCTCGGCGAGGTCGATCTCCGCCTCGTACGGGCTCTTCGAGTGGTTGAGCATGATCGCGGCGATGTTCCGGATCCTGCGGGGACCGGCGAGGAGGGTCGCGGCCTTGACGAAGATCCCGAGACGGCGGTACGACTCCAGGTTGGCCCAGTCGGCCCGGGCGGAGAGCACGCTCTCGGCGGCGTGGGCCAGCTCCGCCGGCCCGGCGAGATGAGCCCGGGCCAGGATCGTCGCCCGGTCGTCCGGCGCGGGCACGTCGATCACCGTGGCCGTCCGCACCTCTCGCCCTCCGATGACGAGAGGGATCTCGCGGGCGGTGGAACGGAGCTTGGCGAGCTCCTGCTCCAGCTGGCGCCGCTCCGCGGTGCCCGGGGCGTACGACCGGATCGTGTTCACGTCGTTCGTCGGACGCTCGATGTGCCAGCTCATGGGGAGCGGACCTGCTCTCGAGACCTAACGGTTTCGTGAACTCTCGTTCACAAGGTGCTTATGGGTCGACCTCCAGGTGAAATCACGGGAGAGGGATGCGGCTCCCCGCCCGGCTCGAAAGTCACCCGGTGCTGACCGTTCCGGCGGTCCCGCAAACCGTCACGTTCACGTTGGACGGGCGAGAGCTGCCCGCTCGCCCCTCGGAGATGCTGTCCGCGGCGCTCCTCGCGAACGGCGTCCACGTCTTCGGCCGCCATCCGAAGGACGGGGCGCCGCAGGGGATCTTCTGCGCGAACGGTCAGTGCGGCCAGTGCCTCGTCGTGGCCGACGGCCGGGCGGTGAAGGCGTGCATGACCCCGGTCCGGGCAGGGATGCAGGTCCGA
>JASHYQ010000161.1 GCA_030042955.1 Thermoplasmata archaeon | reverse complement strand
TCTCGGCGGCCTCGCTCACGATGGGGACCATCGCGCCGTAGGCGACCAGCGAAACGTCGTGGCCCTCCCGGACGAGTCGGGCCTTGCCGAAGGGGACACGAACGTCGCCGTCCGGAACCTCGCCGGTCACCGAACGGTAGATCCGCTTCGGCTCGAGGAACATCACGGGGTCCTCGTCGTGGATGGCGGTGAGCAGGAGTCCCTTGGCGTCTGCCGGGGTTGACGGGATGACGACCTTGAGGCCCGCGGTGTGGCAGAAGTACGCTTCCGTACTCTGCGAGTGGTAGAGGCCTCCCTTGATCCCCCCGCCGTACGGGGTCCGGATCACTACGTGGCAGGGGTACTGCCCTCCCGACCGGTAGCGGAATTTGGCGAGTTCGCTCACGATCTGGTCGAAGGCCGGATAGATGAAGTCAAGGAACTGAATCTCGGCGACGGGCTTGAGCCCGTACAGGGCCATCCCGATCGCGGTGCCGACTATCCCGGTCTCGGAGAGCGGCGTGTCCAGGACCCGGCTCTCGCCGAACTCCTTCAGGAGCCCATCCGTGGCCCGGAACACGCCCCCGTTCACCCCGACGTCCTCGCCGAGGACCAGGACGTCCGGGTCCGCGCGCATCGCCTCATGCAAGGCCCGGTTGACCGCATGGACCAGCGTCATCTCGGTCACGGGCGGACCACTCCCTCACGGACCAGGAGGTCGAACTCAGCCCGCTCCTCGGTGAGTCGCGGGGTTGGAGGGGCGAAGACGTCGTCCAGGAAGGAGCCCGGCTCCATCGGTGCGAGCTTCTCGGCGGCCTCCAGAGCTCGGCTGACCTCCGCATGCGCGGCCTCCACCATCCTCTGGTCGCGCGCGTCGTCCAGCTGCCCCTCGGCGACCAACCGCTCCTTCAGGCGCTTGATCGGGTCGTTCTCCTTCCACTGAGCGACCTCGGAGTCCATTCGATACCGGCGCGGGTCGTCGGACGTCGAGTGCGGCCCGAACCGGTAGACCTGCGCCTCAATCATGGTGGGACCCTCGCCCATCAGCGCCCGGCGTCGGGCGAGGGCGACCGCCTGGTAGACGGCCTCGACGTCCGTCCCGTCGACCACGACCCCCGGAAAGCCGTAGGCCTGCGCCTTCTCGGCCAGCGTCGCACTGCGGGTCTGTTTCTCCCGGGGGAGGGAAATCGCCCACTGATTGTTCTGGCAGAAGAAAATCGTCGGCGCGTGGAACACTCCCGCGAAGTTGAGCCCGGCGTGGAAATCGTTCGAGCTGGTGGCGCCGTCGCCGAAGTAGGTGATCGTCACGACGGGCTCCTTGCGGTGCCGGGCCGCGAGGGCCGCCCCGACCGCTTGCGTGATCTGGGTCCCGATCGGGCTCGAGGCGGTAACGAATCGGAACTCCCGGAAGCCGTAGTGGTTGGGCATCTGGCGGCCCTTGCAGAGGTCGCCCGAGTTCCCGATGAGCTGATTCATCAACAGCTGGAGCGGCACCCCGCGCGTGAGCGCGACCCCCAGCTCTCGGTAGGCGGGGAAGACCCAATCCTCCTTTCCCAGGGCGCGGGCGCTCCCGACCTGGGCGGCCTCCTGGCCCGACGCCGGGGCGTAGAACCCGATGCGGCCCTGCCGCTGGAGCGAGATGCAGCGGTCGTCGGTCGCCCGGCAGAGCAACATCGTGCGATAGGCCTCCATCCGGTCGGCCGGGCCGAGCGTCAGAGCGGCCGGCCCGCTGACCGGACGAGGAGTGGCGGCGGGCCCTCCGCTGCTCATCGGTCGACCGACAGAGGTCCGCGATATAACGATAGAGGGCTCGGCGAGAAACGGGAAGGGGGTGTGCGCCCCTACGCTTCCGGGGCACGAGCGGTTCGGGGGCTCCGTCCGGGCTGGAACGGCTTTCGAAGGGACCGTTGCGCCGCCCGCTCGGCGGTCCAAATACTTATACCGGCGAAGAGGTGGCGGCGGCCCTCCATGAGCGACGAGCCGGCTGTCGAAGTCCGCAACCTCGTCCGGGTCTTCACTTCCCGGAAGGGGTTCCTCTTCCGCGAGGTGCAACGGACGGAGGCGCTGAAGGGCGTGAACCTCACGGTCGGCGCTGGCTCCATCTTCGGTCTGCTCGGGCCGAACGGGGCCGGAAAGACGACCCTCGTGAAGATCCTCTCCACGCTCCTCCTGCCGACCTCCGGCACGGCGCGCGTCCTCGGGCACGACGTGACCCGAGAGACGGAGTGGCTCCGGCCTCGAATCGGCCTGGTCCTTGGGGGGGAGCGGGGCCTCTACTCGCGGATCAACGGCCGCGAAAACCTTCGGTACTTCGCGGACCTCTACGGGGTTCCGGCCGCCGAGCGCGAGCGCCGGATCAACGAGGTCCTCGAACGGGTCGACCTAGTGACCGCCGCCGACCGGCGGGTCGAGGAGTACTCGCGCGGGATGAAGCAGAAGCTGCACATCGCTCGAGGAATCCTGCACCGGCCCGCGATCCTCTTCCTGGACGAACCGACGATCGGCCTCGACCCGAAGAGCGCCCGGGAGACACGGAAGCTCGTTCGTTCCCTCGTCCAGGACGGGGTGACGATCTTCCTCACGACGCACTACATGTTCGAGGCGGAGGAGCTGTG
>JASHYQ010000160.1 GCA_030042955.1 Thermoplasmata archaeon | reverse complement strand
TAGGTCAGGTAGAGGTAGTTCGTACGGGCCGGCCATTCCCCTGCAAGCGTGTCGATCATTCGAACGTGGGGTCGGACTCCCAGGTGCAGTCGCCGGGCCCGTACCGCCGCCTCGGAGTGATGCGTGATCCGGCCAATCGCCCGGTCGGAGAATCCGAGCTCCTTTGCCGACTGCAGCCGGTCCGCCGGGGGCGGGTGGCCAGCCCCGTGCCGAAGGGCCCGCGCCTCCCGGACGATCCCGGAGAGCTGCTCCACGAACCACGGGTCGATCGCGGACAGCTGTGCGATGTGGTCGATCGAAGCGCCTGCCTCGAGGGCTTCCAGAACTCGGAAGAGGATCTCCGGCCCCGCGCGCCGGAGCTCCGGCTCGACCTCCGCCAGGGGTCTCGCAGACTCCGGCGGCACGAGGTCGGTCGTGGGGTCGCTCATTCGGACCGCTTTCTGGATGGCCTCGGGAAACGAGGCGCCGATCCCCATGACCTCCCCGACGGATTTCATCGAGGGGCCGAGCCGCCGGTCGGCTCGTTCGAACTTGTCGAGGTCCCACCGGGGTAGCTTGACGACGACATAGTCCAGTGCCGGCTCGAAGCACGCGGTCGTGATGCCGGTGACCCGATTCTTCAGCTCGGACAGGGTGTAGCCGAGCGCCAGCTTGGCCGCGACGTAAGCCAGGGGATACCCTGTCGCCTTGCTCGCGAGGGCGCTTGAGCGGGAGAGTCGCGCGTTGATTTCGATGGCGTAGTATTCCTCGCTGCCGGGGTCGAGGGCGAACTGGATGTTGCATTCTCCGACAATGCCGACCTCGGTCGCCGCGCGGAGCGCGGCCTGTCGGAGCAGCTGGTACTCGGAATCGTTCAGGGTCTGCGACGGTGCGATGACGATGTTGTCGCCCGTGTGCACGCGCATGGCGAGCACGTTCTCCATGTTGCAGACGGTGAGGGTGTTACCTTTCCGGTCTCGGACGATCTCGTACTCGATTTGCTTGAAGTCGCCGACGTAGCGTTCCAGCAGGATCTGACCCACCGGACTGAGCCGGAGTCCCCGCTCGGCGATCTCCCGGACCCCGGCCCGGTCGAGGGCGACTCCGCCACCCTTCCCGCCCAGCGTGTACGCCACCCGGATCATCACCGGCGTGCCCAGCTCCTCGGCGGCGGCCAGCGCTTCGTCGACGGAGTAGACGGCCCGGCTCGGCAGAACGGGCACCCGCGCGCGGCCCATGGCCTGGACGAACAGCGCCCGATCCTCCGTGTCCCGGATCCCTTGGAGCGGTGTCCCCAGCACCTTGACGCCGGTCCGCCGGTACGCCCCACTGTCGGCGAGGCGGATGCCGCAGTCGAGCGCCGTCTGTCCCCCAAAGCTGAGCATCATGCCCTCCGGCCGCTCGGCCTCGAGGATCGGTTCGACGAACTCAGGCCGGACCGGCTGAAGGTACACGCGCCCGTGCTTGGGCGGGTCGGTCTGCAGGGTGGCGATGTTGGGGTTCACCACGACCGCGTAGACTCCTTCCTCCTCCAGGGCTCGAAGACACTGGCTGCCCGAATAATCGAACTCGCCGGCCTCACCGATCTTGAGGGCACCGGAGCCCAGCACGACGATCTTCTCGTACCGTCGGCGGGTCATGCGCCTCTCCGGGTCACGCGGCTCGCGAACTCATCGAAGACGAAACCGGCCTCCTGGGGACCCGGGTGTCCCTCCGGATGCCCCTGCAGCGCTAGAATGCGACCCGTCCGGTCCCGCAGGCCCTCCAGGGTTCCGTCGTCCGGGTTGGTCGCCCATGCCACGAGTCCAGTGCCCCGAAGGGAAGCCGGGTCGACGGCGTACCCGTGATTCTCGCTCATGATGAGGGAGCGACCGTTCGGGAAGCAGACCGTCTTGTTCTGCCCGCGGTGCCCGTACTTCAGCTTGAACGTCCGCCCGCCCCGGGAGAGCGCCAGCAGCTGGTTTCCGAGGCAGATTCCAAGCACCGGCAGCTGTGCCTCGACCGCCCGCCCGACCTCCGAGATGGTCGCCGTCAGGCGTTCGGGATCTCCGGGCCCATTTCCGACGACGAGCCCCCGGATCCGCCGGCCTGCCCACCGCTCCGGCACGGACGCATCGTGGGGAAGGCGAAGTACGCCGAGCTTCCGGGTGAGGAGTGCTCGCAGGATACTCGCTTTGACGCCACAGTCGATCACCGCGACGAGCGGGGCCGACCCCTCGCCGTAGAGGACGGGGTGGCGGACCGACACCGCGGGCATGTAGTCCTCCTCCGCGTAATCCGGGGCGCGACGTATCCGATCCAGCAGCGCCTCATCGGAAGCGAGTGTCGCTCCGACGTGCAGGGCGCCCCGGACGACCCCTTCGGCTCTCAGGCGTTCGGTGAGCCGTCGCGTGTCGACCCCCGCGATGCCCGGAATCCCGGAGTCTTGGAGCCACTGTTCGAGCGGATGTCGGGATTGCCAGTGGCTCGGGGAGGTAATCCCGCGGGCGACCATGCCCCGAACCTGAATCTCGCTCGACTCTAGGAACCGGGGGAGACCCCATT
>JASHYQ010000159.1 GCA_030042955.1 Thermoplasmata archaeon | reverse complement strand
GCCTCCAGTGCGCGATGCCGTACAGCGTCCAAGCCTGCCCGATCACGCAGGACTGCCGGGGCTACATCGGGCTCATCGCGCAGGGCAAGTTCGACGAGGCGGCCGTACTCACCCTCCGCGAGAACCCCCTCGCGACCGTCCTCTGCAAGACCTGCTACCATTACTGCGAGGAGGATTGCATCATGGGCGGACGCGGTGTCCCGATCGCGATCCGCCACCTGAAACGGGCAGCCCTGGAACTGGGGAGGTCCGACCTCCTCTACGTCGCGAGTGCCCCGAAGGACGAACGGGTCGCGGTCGTCGGCGCGGGGCCGACCGGCTTGATGGCCGCCTGGGAACTCGCGGTCCGTGGGTATGGGGTCACGGTCTACGAGATGCAGTCGTTCCTCGGCGGTCAGGTCGACACGATCCCGAAGTACCACCTCGCCGACGGGGACCTCGACATCGACCTCGCCCGGTTCAAGAACCTCGATGTTACGTTCGTCACCGGCCGGCGCGTGGGGGCCGACTTCACTCCCGCGCATCTCTTGGAAGAGGGCTACCTGGCCGTGCTCCTCGCGGTCGGGGCCTCCGACCCGCGGGCCCTCGGAGTTCCCGGCGAGCACCTTCCCGGCGTATTCCCCGCGCTTCCGTTCCTCCTCGGCCTCAACAAGGGGCCGGAAGGGAGCCTCTTCGGCCGAAAGAACCGACAGGTCGTCGTCGTCGGCGGCGGAGACGTCGCCCTCGACGCCGCCCGGTCGTGCGAGCGACTGACGTCCGACGGGGGTTCGGTCACCGTCGCATACCGTCGGGGCCGGGAAGAGATGCCCGCGGGCGACGAGGAGGTCGACGGCGGGGTCTACGAGGGGGTTCGCATGCTCTACAATCGTGCGCCGGTCCAGGTCCTGGGTACCGGGCATGTCGAGGGAATCGTGCTCCAGAAGACCGCGCCCGGGCCTCCGGATGCTCGCGGCCGACCGACCGTCGCCCCCGTCCCCGGCACGGAGGAGACGATCCCCTGCGACACGGTCGTCGTCGCGACCGGCGAGTCCGCGGACCTGGCCGGGATGCCCGCTGAACTCCACCTCAACCCCTCCGCCCACCCGTGGCCCCAGGGTTCGAGGGAGGACTGGATGACGGACCTGGAGGGGGTCTTCGCGGCCGGCGGGAAATCGGTCGTCTACGCGATGGCCGCAGGGACCCGGGCGGCGAACGCGATCGACGCCTACATCGCCAAGAAGAAGGGACGCGCTCCGACCCCGCGCCCGAATCCGCTCGGCGGAGCCCCTCCGCCTCCGTTCCCCCCCGGCTACGGGGGACGTACCTGGCATCTCTGACCGGCAGGAAAGCTTCCGCGCCGTGCCTAAGTAGGTACCTGCGCCTCCCTTGACCATGGCCACCAACACCCCCCCAACCTATCGCAAGCTGACCCGTCAGGAGGAAGCGGTGATCGTCCGCCGGGGAACCGAGGCCCCGTTCTCGGGAGAGTACGAGCACACGACGGCGGAGGGGACCTACATCTGCAAACGATGCAGCGCTCCGCTGTACACCTCGGACTCCAAGTTTGATTCGGGGTGCGGCTGGCCGAGCTTCGACCAAGAGGTACCGGGCGCCGTCCGCCATCTTCCCGACCCGGATGGAGAGCGCGTGGAGATCCGCTGCGCCCGATGCGACGCCCACCTAGGGCACGTGTTCGTCGGGGAGCATTTTACGCCCAAGAACACCCGTCATTGCGTGAACTCGATCTCCCTCCTCTTCGTGCCGAAGGGTGCGAGCCCTCCGAAGCCGTAGGACGCGCCCGGACCTAGATCGCCGTGAGTGCGACCGGCTCGCTCCTCACTTCGCTCGAGTGCCGGGCCTGCTGCACGCAAGTCGAGGCGAACCACCTCGTCGGACCGTGCCCGACGTGCGGGCACGCGCTACTCGCCGTGTACGACCTCTCGAGGGTCGACGGCGCCCAGTGGTGGGCGGCGCTTTCGGGCCGGCCCCGGAACCTCTGGCGGTATCGAGAGCTCCTGCCGGTGCAGACCATGGAGGGAGTCGTCACGCTCGGAGAAGGGTGCACGCCGATCCTTTCGCTCGCCTCGGTACCGGAGGCTCCGGGGCTCGGGGTCCTCCTGAAGGACGACGGACTGATTCCCACCGGTTCGTTCAAGGCACGCGGGATGGCCGTCGCGGTTTCGCGCGCCCGCGAACTCGGCGCCTCCGCCCTCTTCGCCCCGAGCGCGGGGAACGCGGCGGTCGCCCTGGCCGCCTACGGGGCCTGCGCAGGGGTGCCCGTTCGGGTGTACCTCCCCGACCGGAACACCGAGGGGGTCCAGGAGATCTGCCGACGGTACGGCGCGCAAGTCGTGACGGTCCCCGGGACCATCCGGGACGCGGGCGAGGCGGGTCGAGCCTCGGAGCGGGGCCGGGGCTCCTTCGAGATGTCGACCTTGCGAGAGCCGTATCGCGTGGAGGGAAAGAAGACGATGGGTTTCGAGATCGCGGAGCAGTCCGGGGACGCCGGGCTCCCGGACGCGATCCTGTACCCGACCGGTGGCGGCACGGGCCTCGTCGGGATGTACAAGGCTTTCCAAGAGCTCCGGCAGCTGGGTCTCTGCGACCGCATCCCGCGCCTCTACGCGGTTCAGCCAGAGGGCTGCGCCCCCGTGGTCCGAGCCCTCCGCGAGGGGAGCCCTCGGGTCACCCCCTGGGAAACGCCGCACACCCTCGCCCCGGGGCTGCTGGTGCCGGCCCCCTTCGCATCGGAACGAATCCTGGAGGCGGTACGGGGAAGTCACGGCGGGGGCGCGACCGTGACAGATGCGGAACTGGTGGATGCCATGGTCGACCTCGCCCGACGGCACGGGGTCTCCGCCTCCCCCGAAGCGGCCGCGGCGTACGCCGCCCTGCGCCACCTGACCGAAACGAAGCAGCTTCGCGCGGGAGAGAGCGTGCTCGTCTACAACACCGGGACCGGGCTCGGGTTCTCCGTTGACCAGCTTCGGAGTGCCTTGAAGGGTTCGGGAAACTCCTCGCGAGATCCGGGGAAAGCCGCCCGCCCCACCTGAACGCGCGCGCCGCGGGGGCCTGACTTTCCCCGTGGTTGATCTCAGCTGGGCCCTCGCCGAGAGGCCAAGCCGGGGCGCGTGCGCTCAGCGTTTTAACCTCTGAACGGGGTTCGCGGACCCTATGCCTCCCAAGAGGGTCGTTATCCTCGGTGCCGCGGGCCGCGACTTCCACAACTTCAACATGATGTATCGGGAGAATCCCGAGTA
>JASHYQ010000015.1 GCA_030042955.1 Thermoplasmata archaeon | reverse complement strand
AACGCCAGCGACGGATCGCGGCGCGCCGGCGTCAAGCTCCTCTCGGGGGGCGTCGACGGGGCCGGTAGGGCCTCGTCTCGGCATCGAAGGACCGCCTCGAGGAGCTCCCGGATCGCTTCGGCGACCCCAAAGCGCTTTATATCGAAATCGATACAGAACCTGATAGTATGCCGCCTCCCTCCCCTCGACGCCCTCTGCCGGGCCGCGTCTTGGGTCTCTACGCGCTCGCGACCCTCGACCGGGAGGGGTCGGTCTATGGGTACTCGCTCGCGGAGCGGATCGCGACCCGGACGGACGGAGCGTGGCGGCCCGGCCCGGGGGCGATCTACCCTGCCCTCCAAGGCCTGGTCGCCCGGGGGGCCGCGCGGGAGAAGAAGGTCGGCGTGCGCCGGGTCTACTCGATCACCCCGAGGGGCCATGCGCTCCTTCGTCGGATCCGAGACAACATGGTCGGGCCCCGCTCGGGAGGACCTGACCTGAGCCTCCTCTGGGCCGAGATCGCCGGAACGCCGGACCCTGGCCGGTTCATGCTGCAACGCCTCCGTCGCCAGTTGGATGCGCTCGATGTGTTCCTCGCGCGGGAGCCCGACGCCCGGCTCGGGTCGGGGTTGCTCCGGGACGAGGCCGTCGCCGAACTGACCCGAGCGGTCCAGCGGCTTACTACCTCCCCCGCGTCCCCCCGGAGGTCGTAGCTCCATGGCCGAAGGACCCGCTGCTCGGGGAGACAGCTCGATCACGACCAAGGAGCTCTCGAAGGATTACGGCTCGAAGGAGCGCGCCGTCCACGCCCTCGACCACGTGAACCTCCACATTCCGGGCGGGACCGTCTTCGGACTGCTCGGGCCCAACGGGGCGGGGAAGACGACCCTGATCAAGGTACTCACCGGGATCACGGACCCAACCAGCGGGGATGCGACCGTAGCCGGGTTCGACATCCGTCGGGACCCCATGGAGGTCAAGGCCCGCATCGGCTGGGTGGCCGCCGAGGTCATTCTGGACGACGACTTCACGGCGCGCGAGAACCTCTGGCTCCAGGCGAAGCTCCAGAACCTCACCGACTGGAAACCCCGGGCCGAGGACCTGCTCAAGTACTTCTCCCTCCAAGACCGCGCGAACGACAAGGTCAGCCATTTTTCGACCGGGATGCGCAAGAAGCTCGAGATCGCGCTGGCGCTGCTCCATCAGCCGACCGTGATTTTCATGGACGAGCCGACGATCGGGCTGGACGTCACCACCCGACGCATGCTCTGGGACATCGTCACCGGGGTGCACAAGGAGTTCGGGGTGACCGTCCTCCTGACCAGCCACTACATCGAGGAGGCCGACGCCCTCTGCGACCGGGTCGCGATCATCGACCAAGGGAAGATCCTCGCGGAAGGGACCCCGTCCGAGCTCAAGGCCCGAGTGAAGGCCGACATCGTCCAACTCGAGACGGCCCAGTCGATCGACCCCGCCCTCCTCTCGAAAATCCCCGGCGTGCAGGACGTGCACCCTCAGGGGAACGACTGGCTCGTCCGCGTGGCCTCCTCCGAAGAGTTCCTTCCGGTCCTCTTCCGGACGGTCGACCCCAACCAGATCAAGCGGATCAGCGTCGAGAAGCCGAGCCTCGAAACGGTCTTCCTCGACATCACCGGACGCCGACTCGGGGAGGACGAACCGCTCCGGGATGTGCGGAAGTTCTACGCCCAGATGCGGAGGGCTCGCGGATGAGGTTCAAGTTCAGCTCGTTCTGGGGCCTGTATGCGCGAGAGATCCTGCGGACGTTTCGGAACCCCTTCGTCCTTCTCGTGACCATCGTCCAGCCGTTCATGTGGCTCGCCTTCTTCGGGAGCAGCTTCTCGCTGCTCCCCGCCTCGGAGCTCCAGGCGCTCTTCGGGGCGAGCAACTACATCCAGTTCCTGCTGCCCGGGGTCCTCTCGACCTCCATGCTCACGGTCGGGATGTTCGGCTCGATGAGCACGATCCAGGACAAACGGTTCGGTTTCATGAAACGGATCCTGATCACGCCGACCTCGAAGGGCACGGTCTTCCTGACCAAGGCGCTCGGGTCGGCGACCCGGGGGCTGGTCCAGTTCCCGGTGATGATCGCGGCGGCGATCGCCTTCGGGGTCTCCTTCCACCTCACGGCGCTCCAGTGGGCCGCTTGGGTCGCCGCCCTCATGCTGCTGGCAACGGGCTTCTGTAGCCTCTTCCTCGCGATCACGGCCCGGTCCACCGACTGGCAGACGCCCGGGGTCGTCTCGAACTTCATCACTATGCCGCTGATGTTCGCGAGCGCGGCCCTCTTCGGGAGCTCGCACTTTCCGGCCTGGATGCAGGATATCGCGCGGGTGAACCCGATCACCTTCTGCGCGCTGCTCGGCCGCAGCTTCGTGCTCGGGACCAGCACCAACTGGGCGGACTTCGGCTACTTGGCCCTCTTCGCGGTCATCATGATCTCCATCGGATACCTCGTGACGAGCCGGTGGCTCGCTGTCGAGTGACGGCGGGGCCCCAGCCGGGCTTTCTCCGCTTCACTCGACGGCGG
>JASHYQ010000158.1 GCA_030042955.1 Thermoplasmata archaeon | reverse complement strand
GTACGTACCGAGTCCCTGGGGTCGCTTTCCGGCGGGCTCGGGTCAGGATTCATGGACGCACCGGTAAGAGGACCGGCTGGCGAGCCACCTCGAGGAGTTCGCACGACCGGCAGAGCCCGCCGCTGGCCGGCGCGCCACACCGGCTGCACACCCCCGGCCCGTCGTCCGCGCCCTCGGCCATCCCTCGGTCCAGGAGCCTCTCGCGAGTGCGAAGGAGGGACTGCCGGGTCCCGGGGATCGATTCCTCGAGCTGCCAGAGGACCTCCCGGAAGATGTTCCGCGCGGCTCGGTTCGCGTGGGGACACTCCCCATGGTCGAATGGAAGGTGGAGGAGGTAGGCATACAGGTAGACCTCCCGCTCCGGGACTTCCGCGAGGGGGGCCACCCGGGGAACGAGGCCGGCCCGCCGCGTCCGGTGGGGCGCCATGCGGGCCAGCCGGTCCACCTCCCCACGGACGAGGTTCATCAACACCGTCTGTGCGAGGTCGTCCAAGTTGAAGCCGAGGACCAGGGCATCTGCGCCGGCGTCCCGGGCGGCGTCGTTCAGGAGGCGGCGGCGCCACACCCCGCAGTAGGAGCAGGGAATCGTGTCGGGGTGCTCCCGGGCCATCCGGTCCGTGGTCGTCCCGAGCCGCTCGGCCATCCGCACGACCCGATGCTCGACCCCGAGCTCGCGGGTAAGACGCTGCGCCGCCGCGATCGTCGCGTCGCGGTAGCCGGGAATCCCTTCGTCGACCGTCAGGGCCACCACCCGTACGGTCGGGCGCCGGGCGAAGTAGCGCTGGGTAGCGCGCAGGGCGACCGCAGAATCCTTCCCTCCCGAGAGCGCGACGGCGATCGTCCCCCGTCCGAACTTCGGAAGCTGGCGGTGGAACTCACGCCGGATCCGCTCGTCGACCGACTCGAGAAAGTGCGAGGCGCACGCGTGGCTCCCCCGGTAGGGCTGGTCGACGACCGCAGGTCGCTCGCACCTCGAACAGCGCACGCCGGGGGGACCGCGACCGATTATTTAGCCCCGGGACCGAGCCCACCTTCCTGTGCGTCCATACGATTATATCGCGAACCCCGGCCAGCGAGCATCCATGGCCTCTGCCCCGGGCACCCGGTCGCCGTCGGTTCCGCGCCGCGGCCGGGAGGGAGCTCCGGTGGGGGAGGGCGCTCCCGTCTTCCGGGTCGACGAGCTCGTCGGGAGGTTCCAGCGGATCCTCCAGGCGCAGGAACGAAGTCCCTGCACCGTGAAGCAGTACGGCCACATCGCGCGCACCTTCCTCGGTTACGCCCAGAAGCCTCTCGAGGAAGTGACGCTGAAGGACCTCGAGCGGTTCCGAGAGTACCTCGTCCTCGAGCGCCACTACTCCAAGAACTCGGTGTACACGACCGTGCGAGGCCTCACCAGCCTCTTCCGGAACTTCGGCCTCTCGATCGCCGACCAGCTCGAACCGCCGCGTCGGCCCGAGCGCCTGCCGAGGTACCTGACCGAGGACGAGATGCACCGGCTCTTCGAGGTGGTCAAGCCGTCCCCTCGAGACAGTGCCATCGTGCACGTCCTCGGGTTCGTGGGCCTCCGGGTCAGCGAGCTCTGCCACCTCGAGATCGAGGACATCGAGTTCGAGCGGAACGTCCTCCACATCCGCAGCGGGAAAGGCGACAAGGACCGGGAGGTGATCCTCGAGGACCGGACGCGCGCCGCGCTGGACCGATACCTGGCGGACCGCGCGGTCGCCGGGCTCGGCACCACCCGGCTGTTCCCGATAGGTCCTGTGACCGTCGAACGGATCGTTCGGAAGGCCGCCCAGCAGGCGAACATCCCCCGTCGGGTCACCCCGCACATGTTGCGCCACACGCTGGCGACCGCGCTGCTCTCCCGCGGGTGCGACATTCGGTACATCCAGAAGCTCCTCGGGCACGCCTCGGTCGCGACCACCCAGATCTACACCCACGTCGACACGAGCGCCTTGCGCGATGCCTACCAGCGTGCCCGGCCGCAGTATTAACCCGGGCCGCCTCCCCTCCTCGTGGCCGTCGAGCGCCTCGAGGTCGTCATCCTCGGCGCAGGCATCGCGGGGTGCGCGCTCGCCTACCATCTCGCCCGTCGGTCGGTCGGACCGACGGTGCTCTACGACCCGAGGACTCCGGCCGCCGGGGCGACCGGTCGCGCAGCCGGCGTGGTGACCGAGCAGCTTTGGAACGAGTGGGACGTCGCCGTTACCCGCGCGGCGCGAGCGGAGTATGCCGAGCTCGTCGCCCGCCATGAGCCGAGCGCGTTCACCGTGAACGGGTTCGTTCGATGGACCGCCGACCCCTCCGCGGCCCGCGTCCTGAGCGACGCGACCGAGCGGTTGCGCGGCTGGGGGGTTGAGGTGCGGCGAGTCGAACGGTCGGAGCTCGAAGGCTGGGTCCCTTGGGGGCGGTTCAACGACGTGGCGGGGGCCATCTTCACTCCGTCGGATGCCGTTGTCACGCCGAGCACTCTCGCCGAAATCTACACGGACGAGGCTCGCGCTGCTGGGGTAGAGGTCGAGATCGGCTCCCCCTTCCACGGTCTGAAGCGCTCGGACGGAGCCTGGGCCCTGGAGGCGGGAAGTCGCACCTTCCGAGCCCACCAGGTGGTCGTGGCTGCGGGAGCCTGGTCGAAGCGACTGCTCGCCTCCGTGGGCCATCCCTTGCCCCTCGCTCCGTACCGGACCCAGGCGGCTACCCTTCGACCGGCCGGCGCTGGGCCCGAAGTATTCCCCTCCGTCCATGACATCGACCTCGATGTCTACGTTCGGCCGGAGGGGAACGGCCGCATCCTGGCTGGGGACGGGACCGAGCTCGTAGAGGTCGACCCGGACCGTACGCCGAGCGGGGGCGACGAGCGGTTCCTGGGCCATCTCGCGGAGACCTTCGCGTCGCGATTTCCGGGGTGGGCCGACGCGGAGCTCGTTCGGGCGTGGTCGGGGGTCTGCACCTCCACGCCGGACCGTCGCCCGCTCGTGGGCCCGGTCCCCGGGGCGGAGGGGCTCGTCGCGCTCGTCGGGTTCAACGGATTCGGGGTGATGCGGGCCGGAGGGGTGGCGCAGCGCCTCGCCACGGTGCTCGCGGCCGGAGAGGGCTCGGGCCGGGAGCTCCAACTGATTGCCCCGGTGCTCCCGGGCCGCTTTCCTCCCGGAACGCCGGCGGTTGCCCCCCGACCCGGGTTCACGCTCGAGGGCGGAGATGCGCCTCGCTTCTGACGCGCGGGGCATCCTCCGGGCCGGCGTTGCCGCGGCCGACCCGGCTCGAGCCGTGCGGTCCGTGGTCCGGCGTCATCAGAGAGGGATCGCGGTCGGGGGTCGGCCGCTGGTCCCCGGGAGGGGCGGTTCGATCCGGGTCGTTGGCCTCGGCAAGGCGGCAGCGGCCATGGCCGACGCTGCGGTGGCCATCCTCGGTCGCGACACGGAGGGCATCGTGGCCGTTCCGAGAGGCTACCCGGCCCCTCGAACCGGCCTTCGTCTGGCTCGGGGGGACCATCCGATCCCTTCCGGCGCCAGCCTAGTGGCCGGTCGTGCTCTCCTCCGGGAGGTCGGGAGCGCTGGTCCAGCGGACCGGATCCTGTTCTTGATTTCCGGGGGAGGGTCAGCCGTAGCCGAGGTGCCTGTCGAGACGCTGTCGATCGACGACCTCGCACGGACCACGAGGGTGCTCCTCTCCTCCGGCGTCCCGATTCAGGCGATGAATGCCGTGCGCCGCCACCTCTCTCTGGTCAAGGGCGGTCGCCTTGCCGCCGCCGGTCCGCCTCGGGGGTTCGCGACCGTCGCCATCAGCGACGTGGTCGGAGACTTCCCCGAGGACGTCGCCTCGGGCCCCACGGTGCCGGACCCCACGACCTACCGGGACGCCGTG
>JASHYQ010000014.1 GCA_030042955.1 Thermoplasmata archaeon | reverse complement strand
TGCGGCGCCTGATGAATGTCGTAGCCGTTCCCACGGCGGAGCCAGGCGAACTTCGCCCCCCCTACGTCGAAGACGCCGACCCGTTCCTCCCGAAGATGCTGGAACTGACCGGGGTACGGGTAGAACAGTTCGTTCCAGTCCCCGTGCTCGTTGACGGTCAGGAGCATCCGGCCGTTGCCGGTGAGGCCCGTGATCACGGGTGGTCCCACCTCAAGGTGCGTTCCGAGCTCGTCCCGACGACCATGGCCGGGGGAGTAGGTGAGACCAGGCTCGTATAACTCCTCGGTTCGACCAGACGGAGGCCGACACCACCTACTGAAGGACGGGGACGCCGAGCTCGTGGAGCGCCCGACGACGGAGGTCGGTGAGCGCGTTCATGTAGTTCGCGTAGGCGTCGTACGGGCTGTCGTAGCTCGAGAAGTACTCGTGGACCCCCTGGTCGGCCCCGTGGCCCCCGACGTACATGTAGTAGAAGTGGTCCGACGTCAGGAGCTTCCGCCAGTCGGTCAGCAGGACGAGGTTTCCGGTTCGACGGACAGCGACGCCGACCTTTTTGGCCGCCTCGAAGGCGGAGCGCTGGAGGTCGTTCCCAAGCCACGCCCCGAGGTCCCGGTTCTGGTCGGCCCACGTCATCGTGTACGGAACCGACAGCGGGGCGTGCGGCGGGCCCTGGATCGCTTCGTCCACGGTCGCCCATCCCAGATGCGGGTACTGACGGACCTTCCCCGGTAACGCGCTCAGGAACTCGAGAATCCCGGTCCGGGCCGAGTGGTGCTCCCCGAAGGTTTCGAAGTCCATGAAGAGCCCGACCACCTCGCCCGGGGTGGCGGCCAGCCAGCCCGCATACTTTTCTGCCGTCAGCGGGTACTCGTTCCATCCCGTCGAGGAGAACCGAAACCCGACGTCGTCGCTGAGCGGATAGTGCCGAAGCAGCAGCCGCACGGTCGGGGCGGGGGCAGCGCAGTACCGCATCGTCGACGGCTCGCCCTTGAGCACCCCCTCCCACCCCTCCGCGAGCATCCCCTGGAACCGCTCCGCCTCGGCGAACCGAGCGAGGTCGTCGGAGTAGGCCAGCTCGGTCATCCGCAGGACCTTCGGGGCAGCCCCGAACTCGGAGCGGAGCATCGCCCGGTGCATCTCGACCTCCTCGTGGAGCTCCGGAGGAGGCACGAGGAAGGCCAGCGAGTGGTAGTAGGTCTCCGCGACCAGGGCGACCTGTCCGGTGCGATAGAGTTCGCGGACCCGGTCGAGCACCTCGGGAGCGGCCGCGCGAGCCTGCTCGAGGAAGGTGCCGGTGATCGAGAGGCTCACCCGGAACCCCGAGTCCTGGCGCGCTGCGTTCGTCAGTCGCTCCAGGGTCGGCAGATAGCATCGGTCCGCGATCCCCCGGAAGATGCCAAGGTTCCGCTCGTTGTCGAAGTAGGAGCGACCGGATCCGAGGTCGAGGAACCGGAAGCGGGCCAGCCGCCAGGGCTGGTGCATGTGCAGGTACAGGACGATCTTCACGGGGGCTTTCGCGCGGTCATGGCCTCGAGGTAGACGGAGACGACCTCCCGAGCGCGCTCGGACCACCCCTCCCGGAGGGCCTCCCATCGTCCCTGCTCGCCCATCGCCCGTCGCAGGGTGGGGTACTCGAGGAGCTCGGCAATGCGGCTTGCGAACTCCTCGACGTCCCAGAAGTCGACCTGGAAGACCCCCGAGGAGATCTCGGCGACCCCGCTCGTCTTCGAGACGATCGTCGGGACCCCGGCCGCCATCGCTTCCAGCGCCGCGATGCCGAACGGTTCGACCACCGAGGGAAGAACGAAGACGGAGCTCCCGGCAAGGAGCAGCTCCCGCTCTTCGTCCGAGACCTTGCCGAGGAACATCACGCGGTCCCCGATCCCGAGCGCAGCCGTGAGATGGAGCAACCGCGAGTACTCGGAGCCCTCGCCCGCGATGACGAAGAGGACGTCGGGGAACTGGGGCACCACCCGCGCCGCGGCCCGCAGGAACGTATCGACGCCCTTCATGGCCGCGAGCCGCCCCACGTACAGCACGACCCGACGGTCCGGCTGGATGCTCGCGAGCCGCTCCGAGGGCCGCACGGCATTGTAGATCACCCGGACCTTGCCCGGGTCCGCCCGGTACCGCTCCACCAGTTGAAGGCGCAGATGCCGGCTGACCGCGATGACCCGAGTGGCTGCGTCGATGCCGACCTGCTCTCTCCGGAGGATGTGGTCCCACGGATGGCCGAGCGAACGGTCGTACTCGGTCGAGTGGACCGTCATCACCAGCGGACGGTCGAGCCGCCGGGCGAGCTGGATCGCCCCCTCGGTGCCGAACCAGTCGTGGACGTGCACAATGTCCGCATCCTCCACACCGGTCAGCTGGGCGACCCAGGCGTTGTACCCGTCGGTCGCGTTCCAGAACGGACTGCCGGGCGCGTCCCCGACCCAGTAGGCGGTCGGGAACTCCGGTGGACGTCCCCGCTCGGGAGCTCCCGGGTATCGGATCGTGACCCCGTCGACCTCCGTGAACGGCCCGGTGAACGGCGTCAGGAACGTGATGCGGTGACCGAGTCGCGTAAGCTCCTTCGAGAGCTCGTAGCAGTGGACCCCAAGCCCGCCCGTGTGCTGCGGCGGCCACTCCCAACCGACCATCACGATATGGAGTGGTCGTGGCGCGGCGCGTAGGGGGGTGGGGGACGACAGGAGCATCGGCCGCGGGAGCGGGGTCGGATGCTCAAACGGCTCATCGAGCCCGGTGACCGGCGCGGGCCGCTCCTTCTCCCGTCGCACCTGCGGTCGTGACCTACGCTTCGTGCGCCGGCCGCGGCTCGCTGGCCTTCGGCGCGCGAGAGGGGTGGACCGTCGCGTCGAGCTCCGGGCCTTCCTGCGGGCGCGCGCTTTCGTTGGGACGGTCACGGCTAAGCGGGGAACAACCTCGGGCACTTGAGCCCGCCGGACCCGGACGGCCGGGGACTCAGAAGCCGGCGAGGAGCTCGGCGATGGCATCCCGGGGAGAGGGCGCTCGGGTCACGGCGCTGGCCACCAGAATCCCCTGGGCTCCGAGCTCCACCGCCTTCGCGACGTCCCGGCGGCTGTTCACGCCCGCCCCGCAGAGCACCGTCGTGGTCGGAGAGATGGCCGCGACCGCTTGCACCGCCCCGAAGACGATCTCGGGCCGGGCGGTGGAGACCGAGCGACCGCCTCCGATCAGGTCGGGGGGCTCGATGGCGAGATAGGGAGGTTGC
>JASHYQ010000157.1 GCA_030042955.1 Thermoplasmata archaeon | reverse complement strand
TCGCCCAGACGGGGCGTCGGAACCCGCGGAGGGTATCGAGGCCCGAGGGGAAGAGCAGGTCGAACGCCGCGAGCGCATCGAAGCGGCGCGACGGCCAGCCGTTCTCGGTCTCGACCCGGTCGCCCTCCGCGGGCTCGTACCGGCACGCCCGGACGTTGGGCCGGCCGTTGACCCGAACGAGGCAGTTCGTGCACTGGCCGATCCCGCAGAACGGAGCGCGGGGCCGGTGGTACCGGGGGGAACGCTGCAGGATCGGGAACCTGCCGTGCGCGAGCGCGTCGAGGACGCTCTCCCCGGGGAGGGCCGTTCGGGGCCGCCCCTCGAACGAGAACCGCGGGCCGGCCGGCTCGACCATCCAGGAATCGGCGGTCACCCCCCCTCGGGGTATTTACGATAAGGGTCTTTGTGCCAGGCCGAGGATATACTGGAGAGGGACCCGAGCTCTGTAGGCCAGGCGGGCGTAGGGAGGGCTATATAGATGGCCGGAGGTCCGCCCGCCGATGCGGGCCAGCGGAGGGTTCCACGGACGTCGGATTCAAAAGACCGGGGGCTCCACCTTCATCGTCTCCCTCCCGAAGAACTGGGTGCTCGCCCGGGGGCTGAGCGCGGGGGACGTGCTGTTCTTCACCCCGCGTGCCGACGGTTCGATGACCGTCTTCCCGGAGGCGGCCGCCGGCGGGGAAGCGGAGCGTCGCACGGTGGAGGTCTCCAACGACGACGAGCAGGACCACCTGTTCCGCCGGCTCGTGGCCGAGTACATCGCCGGATACCCGCTCCTCGACATCCGCACCGAGGGCCGGATGAGCCCCCGCACGCGCGAGGTCGTGCGGGGCTTTGCGCAGCGGATGATCGGGCCCGAGATCCTCGAGGAGACGGCCGAGTCGGTGGTCCTCCAGGACGTTGTCGGGCCGAACCCGTTGCCCATCCCCTCGGTCATCCGACGGATGCATCAGATGGTGCGTTCGATGCAGAGCGACGCGATGACCGCCTTCCGCGCCCGCGACGCCTCGATCGCCCAGGACGTCATCGACCGCGACTGGGAGGTCGACCGCCTCCACTGGTTCCTCGAGAAGCAGGTGACGACCGCGCTGCGCGACGCGCGGGTCCTTGCCACGATCGACCTCACGCTCCCGGAGTGCTCGACGTACCTGCTCGCGTCGCGGGTCCTCGAGCGAATCGCCGACCACGCTGTCCGGATCGCGGGGACGGTGGCGATCCTCGGCAAGGAACGCACGCCCGAGCGCCTCGGCGCCGAGCTCGACCGGATGAGCGCGAGCGCGGCCTCCGCGGTCGCGGACGCGCTCGACAGCCTCGACCGCGGGGACATCCCGAAGGCGAACGCGGTGATCGACGCGGCCCACGACCTGACCCGGCACCGCGAGAAGCTCCTCCACGAGATCGCGATGCGGCAGGGCCGTCTCGCCGTGGGGCTCGCCTACGTCCTCGAGAGCCTCGAGCGGATCGCGTTCTACGCGAGCGACCTGGCCGAGATCGCGATCGACCGTGCGGTCGAGGTGGCCGCGCGCCCGAGCGAGTCGCCGCGCGCTGAGAAGATCCCGGCCGCGTAGGCCCGACCGAGCGTCCGGCGGGACGCGGGGCTAGCCGAGCACGCTCGTGACCAGGGATTCGACGTCCGTAGGGGTCGGCACCCGCGGGTTCGCGAGCGCCCCCGGCGAGCGGAGCGTCTGGGCGACGATCGTCGGTCGGGCGGCCTCGATGCGGTCGACCGCTCCTCCCGCCGCGCGGACCGAGGCCGGGAACGGGAGCTGAGGGTACAGCCGGTGAAGGCGCTGGGAGAGGCTCGTCTCCCCGCGCTCGTCCCGCGCCCGGGTGCGGTCCGCGAGCCGCTCGATCCGATCCCGCGCCGACGGGTGGTCGAAGTCGAGGACCGACGGGAGGAGGAGGCCGAGCAGGCGACCGTAGGGGAGGCCGGAGGGACCCTCGAGGGCTCGGGCGAGGGCGTGGGCGAGGCCGCGCTGCGCGTTCGACGCGGCGAGCCCGGCTGCCGAGGCCGCGTAGTGGAGGGCGGCCGGTGCCTCGGGGTCGTCGCTCCAGCGCACCGCGTGCGGCAGTCGCTGCACCACGGTCGTCGCGGCGTCCAGCGCGAGGGCGTCGGAGAGCGGGTTGGCCCAGGCGGAAAGATAGGCCTCGACCGCGAGCGCGAGCGCCTCGAGCGCGCCGTCCATCACGTCGGCCGGCGGCCGGGAGGCGGCGAGGCCGGGGTCGAGGAGGGCCCAGTCCGGGACGAGCGAGCGATGCGCGAGTTCGAGCGGGGCCCCGTCCCCCGTCCGGAGGTCGGCCGCCCAGCTGGCGTCGGCACCGCTCCCGCTCGTTGTCGGAGCCGCGACGAGGAGGAGGGCCGGAGCCGGGAGGTCGAGGATCGGGGGCAGCTCGGTCAGCACGAGCTCGGGGCGCGCGAGCCGAAGCCGGACGGCCTTCGCCGCGTCGATCGTCCGCCCCCCGCCAAGGGCCACGAGCGCGTCGGGCGGGTGCGGACGGAGGCGTTCGAACAGCCGGTCGACCTCGTCCAGGTACGGGGCCCGCTCGCTGGCGGTCTCGACCTCGACGGTCGCGTCGCACTTCTGGAGCTCCTCGACCAGGCGCCGGCTCCCGTCGCGACGGGCCACGACCGGGTCGACCAGCATCACGGCCCGACGGATCCCGAGGCCGCTGAGTTGCTCAACCGCCCCGGTTCCCCAAGCGATGCGCGGGGAGAGGAAGAATCCGCTCACGCCGGCCCGTGCCTCCCGAGGCCCGGCGACCTACGTCCGACGTCCCTCACGGCAGTGCACACAGAATCCGGTGAGCGAGAACGAGATCCCGTCGACGCCCCAGCCGGCGGGGTGCTGGGCGGCGAGGGCGACGAGCAGCTGGCGCTCGGCGTCCTGGAGTTCGAGCCGGGAGATTCGCCCACAGCTCCGGCAGACGATGTGGGAATGGGGAGGCTCTAGGAGCCCGACCCGGGCGACCGGTTGCCCCGGTGTCGGCTCGACCGGCTTGGGCGTGCGGGCCGACCTCGCGCGGCGAGGGCGAGCTTTTCGGCCTTGACGGGGCGGCATGCACGACGGCCGACGTCCCTATCCTATTAAGGAATCCGTCGGGGCGCGGGACGGACCCGGGAGGGGATGGCTTCTTCGCGGCGCGCCGGTGAGGTCGTACCCAACGCACGAAACGTCTATCTAGTGCAGCATAGCTGCCCTCGCAATCTGCTCGCAGATTGGATGGTAGAAGGATGGGGTTCATCGACGACCTGAGCGTCATCGTCGACCTGTTGGTGTTGGTTGCGGTGGTAATTTTCTACACCGGATTCCTCGTATGGTTCCATACGTTGTACAAGAGTGAACCGGCTCGGGCTTACACCCAGCTTCGCGAGGGTGGGTTCGTTTTGGCACTGCTGGGGGGTCTCATCGGGATGTTCGCGATCTGGGGTGAGTTCACCTGGCCCCTCACGATCCAGACCCCCGGGGGAGCGCTCACGGTCTACAACGTCTTCTTCTTCGACCCGCTCATCTTGCTCTCCCTCCTGCTCGTCGCATTTGGAACTGCGGTCTGGGCCAAGCTCCCCACCCACTTCATCGGGGTCATGGCCGTAGCCTGTGGCGGCGGAGTGATTTACTACGGATACCTTGGATTCCAGAACAACCTCACGCTGGACCACCTCGAAACGTTCCTCCTGTTCTTGGTGTGGGGCGTCATGGCGCTGGCCTCCTACGGCGCGACGCTGTTCGTGGACTGGTTCGTGATCGGACCCCAGAACCCCAACGCCGGTCCCCTCGCTTCCTCCGCGACCCCGGCGTACCCCCGGATGTGGACGGTGCTCATCTTCCTCTTCCTCGTGGTGGTCGTGCTCGCCGGGATCGCCGCGATCTGGTACGGGCAGGACATCACCTGGGGGCACCTGGGCGGGCTGGGGCCCTAGGGGAACCTCAACCCCCGGGGGTACCGCGCCAGGGCCGGCGGGACGGCTCTGCGTAGCCTCGGCATCCTCGCCGGGGACGCGGCCCTGTTCTACGGGTCCGACCCCCCGTAGGTTCACCTAGCGAGTCCGCTATGGGTCGGACCGCGGAGTTAGTGGGCGCCGCCGTACGGCCACTGTTCCGCTTGGCCGGGGGTTCCGCCGAGCCCCCGGCTAGCGCAGGAACCGGTCGGCCACGGCGAGATGCCGCAGCCGCGCGCTCTTCTTGTCCTGGTGGGCCTCCATCCGCCGGAGGATGTTGTCGAGCGCCTGGACCGCCTCGACGATGTGGGGGCCCTTGTTGAGCATGACGCACTCCGCTCGCTCGCCCATGGCGGCGTCCGTGACCTCCGAGCGGGTGGGCATGCCGGTCTTGGCGAGGCCGGCGAGCACCTCCGTCGCCCAGATGACCGGGACGTGGGCGGCCTCGCAGAGCCAGAGGATCTCCTCCTGGAGCTCGGCGAGCCGCTCGTAGCCGACCTCGACGGCAAGGTCCCCCCGGGCGATCATCACGCCCGTCGGCGGGCCCCGGAGCGCTTCCAGCAGGATGGCAGGAAGCTCCTCGAACGCGGCCCGCGTCTCGATCTTGAGGATCACCCCGAGCCGCCGGTTCCCGAGCTCCTCGAGCGCCTGGCGGAGGAGGAGGAAATCTCCCGCCGAGCGGACGAACGAGTAGCCGACCAGGTCAGCATGGTCCGCGATGAACCGGAGGTGGCGTCGGTCCTCGTCGGTCAGGGGGGAGACCTGGATGTCGGAGTCGGGTAGGTTGATGCCTCGATCGGCGCGGAGCCGCGCCCCTCCCTCCCGCGCCTGCGTGATCCGGACGCGAAGGCCCTCCGGACCCACCCGCTCGACCACACCCCCGATCTTTCCGTCGTCGAACCAGATCCGGTGGCCGGGCTGGGCGGCCGACAGTATCTCCGGAAGCGTGCAGGGGATTTCGGGCAGGCTCCCGGGAGCATCCGAACGCGGAGGGTGGTCGTCGGCGGGAACGACGAGGAGCCGGTCCCCTACCTGGAGCCGAAGGAACGACTCCCGGTGCGGGAGGGGGCCTACGGGGGAGGAGAGGCGCTGACCGCCCCGGCGCTTCGCCCAGAGCACCGTCGACTCGGAGACGTAGGCCGTGTCCTCGATCTCGACCTCGCACGAGTTCCCCCGACGCCGGACCACCTTCCAGCGACGGTCCGCGCCCCGCGCGTCGGAGAGCTGGACGGGCCCCGGGACCGGGAGCGCGACGAGCCAGGCTCCCCTCACGCGCAGCTCCCCCTCCATTCCGGCGGGCGCTGGCTCCGGTCGCTCGGTGGGCGTCAGCCAGACCCGCCCCGGCCGGAGCAGGCGGCCGAAGTCGTCGCGATGCGGCCGGAGCTTCACGACCGCCGGCCCCTGGGGCAACGTCCCCGTGCGGAGCTTCGGTCCCGCGAGGTCCATCTCGACCCGGCACGTTCGGGCGAGCTCGCGCTCGGCCCGTCGGACGTTGACGACCATACGGGCCCACTCGGCCTCCGAATCGTGGGCGCAGTTGATGCGGGTCTC
>JASHYQ010000156.1 GCA_030042955.1 Thermoplasmata archaeon | reverse complement strand
AGTTCCGATTCGACGAGATGGAACGGGACTCGTTCAGCATGCTCAAGGTCGTCAAGCGGAAGCTGGAGGCCGCGGAGGAGAATGCAGCCGTCGCCTAACGCCGCCGTGCGCAGGTTCCGCCTCATCCGCCACGTCTCGCTCGCGGTGAAGGTCGCGGCGCTCGTGGGGCTCCTCCTCTTCGTCGCCGTTTACTTCGGAGGTCTCTAGTGTCCGCGAGCCCGCCACCGGCCGCCCCGGCGCTCGGGTCGATCGATGCGCTGAAGCGGGTCAAGGCGACCGAGGCCGACTGGGAGCTCAAGCTGCGCCTGGCCCAGGTCGCGTCCGACGAGGCCCTCGCCCGCCTGCGGACCGAGAGCGCGGCGGCGGTCAAGGCCGCCCAGGCCTCCGCCGACGCCGAGCGGGGCCAGGCGGTCCAGGCAGCGCGGGACGAGGCAGACCGCGAGGCGGCGGAGATCCTCGCCGACGGGACTCGCGCGGCCGAGGTGGCCGCCCGGGGGGAAGGGAAACAGCCCACCGACAAGAAGGACGCCATCCTCGCCGTCGTTCTCGCCGGGTTCACGAAGGACTGACGGAGCGACCGAAGCATGGGAGTCCTGCGACCCGAACGGATGACCAAGGTCGGGATCCTCGGTCTCAAGGACGACCAGGGACGGATCCTCACCGTCCTCCACGACCTCCGCCTCGCCCAAGTCGAGCCGCTCTCGCCCGAAGCGCTCGCCGGGCTCGTCCCCGAACGGGGGACGGAGACCCAGCGGGCGATCGGGGACGAAGCGCTCCGATTCCGCGGCCTCAAGACCGCGCTCCCCGCCGTGCCGGTCGGCCCGCCCCACCGGTTCGATACCCTCCACGACATCCTCGCCGCGGCGAAGACCGTCCCCATCGATGCGGAGGTCGGCGACCTGACCCGCGAGAGCGACCGTCTCCTGAGCGAACAGCAGGCGGTCGACGAGACCGTCGCGCTCCTCGAGAAAATCTCGTTCTACCCCGACCGGCTCGAGTACCTCCGTGCCCAGAGCTTCGTGAGCTTCTTCGGGGAGGGCGACAGGGCCGTACTGCAGGCCGCGCTCCCGGCCCCCGCGGACGCCCAGTTCCTGGACGGTCCGGCCGGCTCCGGCCGTTTCCTCGTCAGCGTGCGTCGGGGGTCGGCCGACCAGCTCGCCCGGGTGGCGCAGGCGCACGGCGTCCACCTGTCGGCGCTCCCGGCGCTCTCGGGCACCCCCACCGAGGAGACCGCGGCGCTCCGGCAGCGACACGAGGAGATCCTCCACCGGCGCGTCGCGATCGCCGAGCGGTTGGGCGCCCTCGCTCGCGACTGGTACCCACTGGTCGCGGCGATCGACGAGGCGCTCCAGGTCGAGAACCGCAAGGTCGAGGTCCTCTCGAAGCTCGGCGCGGGGCGCTCCACGTTCGCGCTCGAGGCGTGGGTGCCGACCCGCGACGTCGCGCGGCTCGAGACGGTCGTCCAGTCCGCGAGCGGCGGCCGAGCCTACCTCTACGCGGTCCCGACCACCGAGGAGCCCCCGACCCTGATGAGCAACCCGGCGGGGGTCCGCCGCTTCGAGTTCTTCATCCGGTTCTACTCGCTGCCGCAAGCGACCGAGTGGGACCCGACCCTCGTCTTCGCGATCGTCTTCCCGATCTTCTTCGGTCTCATGCTCGGGGACTGGGGCTACGGCCTCACGATCCTGCTGATCTGCCTCTGGATGATCACCGGCTTCCGCGGGGCCCAGCACCTACCGAAGTTCGGTCGGACCTTCGTCAAACGGATCATGGGTCCCCAGGGGATGCGGCAGCTCGCCTACGCGCTGCTGCCCGGCTGCGCGATCGCGATCGGCCTCGGCCTGTACTGGGACGAGTTCTTCGGGTACCATCTGCTCGGAAGGCTCGTCGGCTATGCGGCCCCGGCCGACCCGCTGAAGTCCAGCGACGTGGGCCTCTTGCTCCTCCTCACCGGGTTCGTCGGGCTCGCGATGGTGACGGTGGGATTCCTCTTCGGCCTCCTGAAAGAGTACTTCCACCACCACCCCCGCGGCGTCCTCGGGAAGGCCGGTGGGGTCCTGTTCGCCTGGGGGGTCGCGTTCTTCGGCCTCTCGGTCATCCACCCGGTCACGCTCCGCGCGGTCACGGGCGGGGGAGCGTCCACGGCGAGCCCCGTCTTCGACGGCACGCTCGCGCTCCTCGTCGTCGGGCTCCTCCTGATGGTCGGAGGGGAGGGGGTGCAGACGGGCATGATGAGCCTGATCGAGATCGTGAGCCACATCCTGTCGTACACGCGGCTCCTCGGGATCCTGCTCGCGAGCGTCATCCTCGCGCTCATCATCAACACGATCGGCGGCGGGCTCGTCGTCGGCGGGACCGTGGTCGGGATCATCGCCGGCGCGGCCATCATCCTCATCGGGCAGTCGTTCAACGTCATCCTCGGCGTCTTCGAGCCCGGGATCCAAGGAGCGCGGTTGATCTTCGTCGAGTACTTCTCGAAGTTCTACACGGGGAACGGCAAGCCGTTCCGTCCGTTCGGGGCGGGCCGCACGCACACGGCCTCGAGCCTGACGGCCAGCGGCGTCGTGGCGGGCCCCATCATCCAGGCGCCCCCCCGGTGAGCCGAGCGACGCCCCGTCAGAGCCGGGGAGAGACCAGGAGCGGCGTGAGCCGGTCTTCGGAGAACCCGTAGAGCTTCCCGAAGGCGACGCGTCGGACGTCCTCCCGCTCGAGCTCGGCGAGCAGAAGATAGGTGAAGATGACGGAGAGGGAGAGGGGGTAGGTCCGGAGGCGCCTCAGCTCGGTCGCCGCGCGGTCCCGGGAGAGGGCCGACTCGTAGCCGGTGAGGCTCTGCGCGCTCGTGTACTCGGCCGTTCCCTCGGCGATCGACGGGAACCGGGCGGCCAATCGGTCGACCAGCTCGGGGACCCCCCGGACGCCGTACAGGTCCGGGACCTGGGTGGAGGGGACGGTCCCGCCGTCGAACCAGCGCGGGAGGACCTCGTCCACGGGGAGACCCGCCGCCTTCCCCTTCAGCAGAAGGAGCGCGTTGCGGACGTCGATCTCGCTGGAGAGGAACTGGCGAACGACCCACTCGTCGCCCTGGAAGAACCGGGCGGCCTCGAGCACCCGGCGGTAGTACTCCCGGTCGAGCGCGTGGAGGATCGGGAAGACGTCGTGGGTGCGCTGGAACGCCTCGACGAGCGGCAGGACGGTCGCTCCGTAGCCGTAGCGGACGAGCGCGGTCGCGGTCGCCTCGAGCGTCGGCTGGGCGAGCAGCTGGCGGAAGTCGTCGAGCGTGAGGACCCCGGCGTAGAGGCCGGCGGGAGTCTCGCGGCTCGAGACCAGGTGCTCCTCGGTCTCGGTGACCGCCCGGCCCTGCGCCTTCGCCGCCAGGATCAGCTCGATGTTCTGGAGGTCCCAGCGGGTGAGGTACGCCCCGACGACCCCCCGGCCGGCGAACGGAGTCACCTCGTAGGCATGACGGGTGCGGCGAACGAACGTCCGGTTGATCGCGACCTCGACCAGGGCGACCCCCTGGTACACCGCGCGGGCCGCCTGGATGTCGGGTCCGTAGGGGGTCGGGTCGAGGACCTTGGCGACCTCGTTCGGGTCCTTGGCTTGGGTGAGCAGGGCGTACGTCTCCTTCGGGAGGAACGCGGTGAACTCGGGCTTCAGGCGCCCGAGGGCGCTCGCATAGGCGGAGGCGGCCATCGGACCGTCCTACGCGAGGAGCTCGCGGACCTCGTCCTCGCGCAGTCGCAGCAGCTCATCGAACGAGAGGTTGAGACGCCGGCTCCGGTCGGTCGTCTCGGCGATCACTCCCCCCAGGATCGGCTGGGGAGTCGGGTCGAACGCCTTGCCGGCGACCCTGAGGAGGAGCGAGGAGTCCTCCGAGCGTCCCGAGATGCGAACCTGGCGGCCGAGGGAGGCGTTCGCGACCTCGACCATCCGCTTCAGCACCGCCGGGTACCCGGGGGAGGTGGTGTAATCGGCGAGCAGGGACCGGGTCTCTCGCAGCCCCTCCGTGAGGCGCTGTTCGCGGGCCTCGTAGAGCATCTTCCGCGCCTTCAGCTTCGCGGCGGCGATCCGCTGGGCCCGCTCGTGAGCGACCTCCATCTCGGTCGCGCGCTCGGAGGTCGCGCGGAGGTCGGCGATCTGGCGGTCCCGGTCGGCCGTGATCCGGTCCGACTCCGCCTTCTGGCGGTTGACCGTCGCCTGGAGGTCGGCCTCGGCGTGCTGGCGGATCTCCTCGACGAGGCTCTCGAGGCTCATGGGCTCGGGTCGCCCGTTCAGGCGTGCAGGATGCCGAGCAACAGGATGATCCCGAGCACGAACCCGATGATCCAGAGCGTTTCGGGAATGACGAAGAAGAACAGCACCTGCCCGAACTTCTCGGGCTTCTCAGCGATGATCCCCATCCCGGCGGCGCCGATACCGGATTGGGCCATCCCGGTGCCAATCAGGCCCCCGGCGATGGCAATCCCGGCGGCCAGCGCGGCCCAATCCGCGTAGTCGGTCGGCAGTGCAGCCATGGCTTGACCCGGGCCGCCGAGAAAGGTCGGGTATATAGGGTCACGCTACGGCGACCGGGCCGAGGGAAACGGAGGGCGACCGGTAGGGCCTCCGGAGGGGCCCGGAACCAGGCCTGGCTAGGCCTCCGCGAGTGGTGGTTCCGGGGCCCGGTGACTGCGCCGATACGCCCGCTGGGCGAGGCCGAACGAGCCGACCCAGGCGGCGACCCCGAAGACGTAAGCGCTCAAGCAGACCGGACAGAGCCCGTGGATCTCGACCAGCTCGACGTAGAGGAAGTAGACCGAGAGCGCGATGCCGGCGCTCGTGAGGGCGAAGAGTAAGTAGGTGATCCGGTCGTCCTGGCGACGACGCTCCGACACGGCCGCGAGGAGGAGGATCGCGACGAAGCCGGCGATCCCCCAGTCGTAATCCTGGATGCCGAGGGTCGTCGTCTTCCCGCTGTGCGCGATCAACGCGCACGAGACGAACCCGTTGACGGTGCAGATGGCGCTCAACGAGGCGTAGTAGAACTCCAGCGCCGCGAAAATCGAGACCACGAGCCCGAGCGCACCGCCGAGGGCGAGAAGGCTACGGCACGTGCGCGCCCGCATTCGATCAGATCTGCGAGAGGTCGGCCTGGACCCCGGATTGCGTCGCGCTCGACCACCCGTACTGTTTCGCGAGGTAACCGACCGGAGCCCCGGTGGATTTCACGAGGTAGGCCATGATCCAGTAGGCCTGGGGACTGATGACGCTCCAGGCGCTCCCGCTCTCCGAGTGCACCTGGCTCTGGACGGTCCCGGCGCCCGCACCCCCGGTGTTGGCGTCGTTGTACGTGGTGAGGTCATTCGGGTCGATCAAGCTCGACCCCCCGTGAATGTACTGCCCGTTGATCGCAACGAACGGGATGCTGCTCCCGGAGTAGGCGGCGACATAGGCCGACTCGTAGCAGTTCGAGGTGCCGGGGAAGGTGCCGTCGACCCCCGAGAGGTCCTCGTTCACGACGAACGAGATGTTGCTGCTGGTGAATTGGGCATTTGCGAGGACCATCTCCGGCGTCCCCGGGTAGACATCCGATAAACTCGAAAAACCAGTATACTGCCCGGTGAGAGTACCGAACTCGGTCAGCGCCTTGTAGAGAGCCCAGCTGCTCGCCGAACAGTACGGGCACCACGTGGCCCCGTAAAAGTAGAGGACCGGCATTCCGCCCTCCTGCCACGGCGAAACGCCCGCATAGGCCCAACCGGGACCGGGCTGGCTCCCGAGCGCGGCGGCGGGCGGCAGGTACGGGCATCCGAAGACCAGCACGCCGGCGAGCGCCACGATGCCCGTGAACACAAGACCCAGGACGAGCCCGCCGATCAAGGTGCTCCGGAACACTTTGTTCCAGCGCCGGGCGCTCCGCAAGAGCCCATAGATCAGCACCACCGCCGCGATGGCGAAGAGGAGGGCGACGTAAGGGATCGCGGCGAGGACCAGCCCGACGGGCGACGGGGCGAGGTAGGCGACCAGGGCCCAGACCCCGACCAGGGGGACGACCAGGTAGCCGATCCGCGCCAGGGTCCACTTCCGGTCGAGCTCTTCGGCCAGCCGCTTGCTCGGTTTGGGCGCCGCCGCCTCCTTACGGTCGCCTCGGCCCTGACGCTTCCGGTAGAGTACCTGGAGCGCCCGGCCGGGGTCCGCGCCTTTGGCGGCCTGGAAGCCGACCT
>JASHYQ010000155.1 GCA_030042955.1 Thermoplasmata archaeon | reverse complement strand
GCGGTCTTCGAGGGGATCCGATGCCACCGGACCGCCCACGGCTCGGCGATCTTCCGCCTCGACGAGCACCTGGAGCGCCTCATGAACAGCGCCAAGGCCTACCGAATGGCGCTCCCGTTCACGCAGGCCGTCATCAAGGAGGCCTGCATCGACATGGTTCGGGCGAACGAGACGCCGGAGGCGTACATCCGGCCGATCGCGTTTTCCGGTTACGGCGAGATGGGACTCGACCCGACGAAGAGCCCGGTGCAGGTGGCCGTGGCCGAGTGGGAGTGGGGCGCCTACCTTGGCGCCGCGGGCGTCCAGCACGGGGTCCGCGCGACCGTCTCGAGCTGGGTCCGCATCGATTCCCGGTCCCTTCCTCCCCAGGCGAAGTGCTCGGCCAACTACGCGAACTCGGCGCTCGCGAAGATGGAGGCGGTCAGCGGCGGCTACGACGAGGCGATCCTGCTGAATTCCACCGGCATGGTGGCGGAGGGGCCCGGCGAGAACATCTTCCGCGTCAAGAAAGGCGTCGTGAGCACCCCGCCGGCGAGCTCGGGGATCTTGCGGGGCGTGACCCGTGACTCGGTGATCCGGTTCCTCGCCGACGAGCACCTCGTCTTCCAGCGGACGGACTTCACCCGGGAGGAGCTGTTCTCGGCGGACGAGCTCTTCTACACCGGAACCGCAGCGGGGATCACCCCGATCCGGGAGGTCGATGGCCGACCGATCGGCACCGGCCAGTATCCGATCACCCGGCGTCTGCAGCAGCGGTACGAGGACGCCATCCACGGCCGGTCGGAGATGTATTCCTCGTGGCTCACGTACGTGGACGAGGTCCATGCCGCTCGACCGTAGGCGGCCGAACGACGGAGGACGGTGAGATGGCCGCCACCTTCTCGCCGGTCCACGAGGGGCTGCTTCCGCTGCCCCATCTCCGCGGGATGGACCTGTTGGACACGCCGCTGTTGAACAAGGGCACGGCCTTCTCGAACGAAGAGCGGACCGCCCTCAACCTCCACGGACTCCTCCCGCCGCAGGTCGAATCGCTCAAGGAGCAGGTCGGCCGCGCCTACCGTGCTTTCCAGCGAAAGAACGACGACCTCGAGCGGCACATCTTCTTGCGGGCGCTCCAGGACACGAACGAGGTGCTGTTCTACCGTCTCCTGCTCGACCATATGGAGGAGATGATGCCCGTCGTGTACACGCCGGTCGTCGCCCTCGGCTGCGAGGAGTTCAGCCACATCTATCGGCGCCCGCGCGGCCTGTTCCTGCCGTACCCGCTCCGCGACAAGATTCCCCAGCTCCTGCAGAACCGTCCGAATCCGGAGGTCGATGTCATCGTCGTGACCGACGGGGAGCGGATCCTCGGCATCGGCGACCAGGGCGCGGGAGGCCTCGGGATCCCGATCGGGAAGCTCTCGCTCTACACGCTGATCGGCGGGATCCGTCCGGAACGAACGCTCCCGATCGCCCTCGACGTCGGGACGAACAACACCCAGCGGTTGCGCGACCCCGAATATCTCGGCTGGCGGCACGAACGGGTCACCGGTCCCGAGTACTACGAGTTCATCCAGCGGTTCGTCGAGGCGGTGAAGGAGGTGCTCCCCCATACCTGCCTCCAGTGGGAGGACTTCTCGGCGACGCACGCTCGGCCGATCCTCGAGCGGTACCGCGACCAGTTGCTCACGTTCAACGACGATATCCAGGGGACCGCCGCGGTCGTCCTCGGGGTGATCCGAGGCGCCGTCGCCGTCGCGAAGAGCACGCTCAAGGACCAGACGGTCGCCATCCTCGGGGCCGGCTCGGCCGGGGTCGGGGTGGCGGACTACCTCCGGTCTGCGATGGTCGAGGACGGGCTGACCGACGCGGAGGCTCGCAGTCGGTTCTGGTTGGTCAACTCGCGCGGTCTGTTGCACAGCGGACGCACCGACCTCAGCGAGGAGCAGCGCGTGTACGCCCAGCCCTCGGAGCGCGTCGCCGACTGGCCACGGGGCGCGGGCGACAGGGTCGGTCTCGCGGAGGTGGTCCACGAGGCCCATCCGACGATCCTCATCGGGCTCTCCACCCTGGGCGGCTCCTTCACCCAGGCGATCGTCCGCGACATGGCGAGCCACGTCCGGCGACCGATCATTCTGCCGCTCTCGAACCCCACGGCCCGGTCGGAGGCCCGGCCGGAGGACCTGATCTCCTGGACCGAGGGACGCGTCCTGGTCGCCACGGGCTCACCGTTCCCGCCGGTGTACTACGGGAATCACACGTACCGGATCGCCCAGTGCAACAATGTCTACGTGTTCCCCGCGCTCGGGTTGGGCTTGATCGCGAGCCGCGCCCGTCGGGTGACCGATGGGATGATCCTGGCGGCTGCGAAGACGCTCGGCGAGCACGCGCCGGCCGCGAAGGACCCCGAAGCGCCGCTGCTGCCGCTGGTGCACGACCTTCGCGCCGTGGCCATCGAGATCGCGCTCTCGGTAGGGCTCACGGCCCAGGGCGAGGGCGTGGCCCCGTCGACCCTCCCGTCCGAGCTGCGGGAGAGGATCCAGGCCCTTCAGTGGACCCCAGACTATCCGCGATACACCCGGGAGTAGGCCCTCGACCGACGCGCCTCTTCGACGGAGGACCGCTGCCCTCGGGACCTTCGGGAGGTCTCAGGCGGGGGGACCCTTCTTCGGGATGGGGTGGGCGAGGAACTGCGCCACCTCGCTCTCCACCTGCCTCCGCAGCTCGTCCGAGGCGGCGATCTCCTTGCGTAGCCGCAGGTCCTCCTCGGGCGCGACGTGCTCGTTGAGGTACTTCAGCACGAATTCCTCCTCGTACTTCGCCCACGCACGGTCGGAGAAGGCCCCGCTGCGCAGCAGCGAGGCGAGCATCTGGGGCGAGTAGTACTCCCCCCGACGGTAGGCGTCGACCAGTCCTTTCAGCACGCCGATCCGCTCGGCCATCCGGGTCTGGGTCCCGCGGATCTCGTTGTACTTGTCGAGACCGGTCTCCTCCTGCGCCGCCTCTACCTTCTCCGCGCGCACGTGGACCCCGCGACGTCGCTCGAGCTTCCTCGCCGGCCCGGGGAGCTGGATGATGTCCCGGAAGACTCCGTAGAGTCGCTCGATCCGCTGCTGGTGCACCTCGTTCACGTACCGGCTCCAGAGGCGAACCCCCCCATCGATGTAGGCCGGGTCGACCGCCGCCCCTTGCCCGAGCAGTTCCGCGATCTCGTTCATGCGGGTCATCAGCGGGAAGAGGAGCTGCTGGTCCTCGCGCAGGAGCTCGTCCGCGAGGGCCCGGAAAAGACCTGCGGCGGCATCGACCGGGGCGGTTTCGGCAGTGGCAGGTGGCATGTCTCCTAGTTGGACCCGGCGGGTCTTAGGTCAAACGTCAAGTAAGCTTGACCCGCGCATCGGCTGAGCGACGGCCATCGCCTCCGCGTCCCAGGCGAGGCCCCGCGAACCCGGGAGGGCGCTCCGCACCCGGGGCCCCGAGGACGCGCGGCCCCCGGGTCATCTTGACCTGACGCGAATTTGATAGGCGGGCGGACCATCCCCTTCCTTATGTCCGCGAAGAGGAGACCGGTACACAAGGCATCCCCTCGGACCCGCCGGGCGAAACGCCGAGTCTCCTCTCCGGTGGGTAAGGTCGGTTTCCCGCTGGCCTACAACGTGCGCGTCGGGGACGTCGTGAGTTCCCCCGCGATCCTGATCGGGACCGACGGGACCCTGTTCGATGCGGTGATGCTGATGCGGACCCACAACGTCTCGGGGCTACCGGTCATCGACCACGACGGGAACGTGGTGGGGGTGCTCAGTCAGAAGGATATCGCTCGGATCGTCGCCGGGTCGTCCGGATTCCCGGAGATCAAGGGACTCATGGATGTCCTGATGGCCGAGGTGACCAGCCAGCCGGCGGCGACGCTGCAACTGATGCGGACCGCGCTCGAGCGGACCCGGGTACGGGAGGTCATGTCGAGCCCGCCGTTCGTCATCCGGCCCGATGCTCCCCTCGAGTTCGCCGCCGCGGTGATGCGCGACCACGCGATCAACCGGCTTCCCGTGGTCGAGGACCGCCGGCTCATCGGTGTGGTCACCCGGAACGACCTTGTCCGGGCCATGATCCGTTCGCCCGCGCCCAAACCCCGCCCGTAACCGGTTCTCGGAGCGGCGCGACAGGACGCGATCCGCAGGTTCAGGCCCTCGGGGCGGGCGGTCCGAAGACCCCGAGCCCGGGAAGCGCCTCGTTCGCCGCTGCGAGAGAAAGCTCGGTGTACTTTCTCAGCGCGACGAGCCGGTCCCTGTCGAGCCGAACGGCCGGGGTGCGCCAGTGGAAGGCGACCGACTCCCCGGTCGCGACCCCCGGGATCACCTTCGGGTCGTACGGCAGTACCTCCCGCCGGGTGACCCCCAGGCTCAGCCGGTCCCCCTGTACCACGAGTGAGGGGGCCTCGACCGTCATGGAGCCCGGGTCGACGGCGACCACCTCCCCCCACGACGGCCGGCAGGCCTCCATGTTCGCGAGTGTCGTCGGGACGTGCCCCGTGACGTTGCCGACCCCGACGAAGCTGACGTGGAACATGTGATGAGGGATCGGGCGCGCCGGCAGGTGGTCGGCGAGGCGCCGGGCCAGCGTGCGTGGAAGACCGCGCAGCACGAGTCGCTCCAGCAGGTCCGTAAAGTCGCGCCGGTCGAAGGAGTCCAGGAGGTCGTTCCCCAGCCAGTACGCCTCGACGACCCGCTGGTCAAACGGGTCGAGCCCATGCTTGCGCCCGATCGTCTCGAGGTACGGCCCCAGCGCCTCGAACTGGCTGAGCGCACGGCGCGCCGCCGGTAGGTCGCTCCCCTCGGTGATGGCGCGGTAAAGTAGCGCGTCCGCGCCGTCGGGTCCGCAGTACTGGAGCCGATTCGTGGCGATGCTGAACCGGGCCCCGAGGGGAATGCCGCTCATGCCCGGTCAGACGCTCGGCCGGGTCAGCGTCGCTCCGGTGAGGTACTGCCAGGTGGCCCGGAACTGGGAGCGACCCACGACGAGACCGACCCCCGCCGCCACGACCACCGCGCCGGCGACCTGGGCGAGCGTGAAAGCGCTCCCCTGAAACGCGATGCTGAGGAGGAAGGTGATCGGGAACCCGAGCACCAGGACGGAACTCGCGACGCCAACCTCGACCCGCTGGAGCCCCGCGTACCAGACGCCGACGAACGCCGTCAGCAGCACCGCGCTGATCAGCAGCCATTCCCACTGGCCGCCCGTCAGGGAGGCCACCGCGCTCACCTGGGAGGTCAGCGCCAGGTAGCCGACGAGGAAGCAGGCCCCGAACCCCATCCGCCCGAGCGCCACCGTGCCCGAGGGAAGGTCGCGCATCACCCGCCGGGAGAGGGTGTACTCGCCGGCCCAGAGGAGCGTGGCGACGAGCACGTAGAGGGTACCGTTCGTCCAGAGCGGGGAGACCAGGGAGAGCAGGAGGAGGTTGCCTCCCAAGATCAGGGCCGCCGCCACCGTGACCCGCCAGTGGAATCGTTCCCGGAGGAAGACGACGCCGAAGACGGTGGCCATGATGAACAGGGTCCGGTAAGCGAAGGTGGCCGTGGCGGCCCCACCGGCCGCCGTCGCGAGCTCGATTCCCCGGAAGAAGAGGAGGAACGGGATGGCACCGCCGATAAGTCCGATGAGGGCGAGGCGGCCCCAGTCCACCCGGCGGAGGGGCGCGCGGAGGGTCCGGGCGCTGACCAGGGCGACCGGGACCAGGAAGACCGCGGTCGCGAGGTTCCGGACCGTGACGAACGCATCCGAGTTGGTTCCCTTCACAGCGTAGAAGTTCACGAACGTCGAGACGCCACTGACGAGAGCGGCGAGGAAGACAAGGAGCACGCCGAGTCCGACCCACTGGGTCGAGGGTTCTGTCGTTGCGTCCATCGTTGAGACCTCCCGTTGCGTTTCCCTCACGCCGTCACGATACCGGAACCCGGCCCGCGTCCGATGCGTCCGCGGATGCCTCGGCCTCGCTCAACTGGCGGGCGTACTCCAGCGACTCCCGGGCCTCCGATTCAGGGATCACCTGGGTGGCGAACCCGGCGTGGACGATCACGAAGTTACCGACCTCGGCTTCGGGCGTATACATCAGGCTGACCCGCTTCACGGCGACGCCGAAATCCACCTGAGCGACGGGCGACACGGGGTCGCT
>JASHYQ010000013.1 GCA_030042955.1 Thermoplasmata archaeon | reverse complement strand
GTGGGGTGGATGTTCTGCTCGATGAGGCTTTCCGCCCGCTTGAGCAGCTCGCCCGACAGCACGACCGCGGTGGTCGTTCCGTCCCCGGCTTCCTGGTCCTGGGTTTTGGCGACCTCGACCAGCATCTTGGCGGCCGGGTGCTCGACGTCCATCTCCTTGAGGATCGTCACGCCGTCGTTCGTGACGACGACGTCGCCCATCGAGTCGACCAGCATCTTGTCGAGCCCGCGCGGCCCGAGGGTCGAGCGGACCGAGTCCGCGATCGCCTTCGCGGCCTGGATGTTGTTCGAGAGGGCGCCGCGGCCCTTCTCGCGCTTCGTTCCTTCCTTCAGCACCAAGATCGGGGTCTGTCCTGTCAGCATCGGTCTGTCCTCCGAGAGTACTCTCGGCGTTCGGCCGAGGTAGAAAAGCGGTTGTATTTAAATTCGACTGACTCCGGGGCTTTGGGGTTTCGCTCTGGAACGACGCCGTTCTCGGAATGAAATCGGGTCGGTGGGATTTTATTAGTCAACGATCCCCTTCTCGGGGAATCGGTGGGGGTCGAAGAGGATTGACGGGCATTCAGGTCGACGAGGGACGGCCCGTCCGTCTTGCGGCGAAAGTATGGTTCAAGGACGAGTTTGAGGCGTAGGCGGTCTGTGTGTTGCAGGGCCTCGGCGCTCGCGTCAGCCGTAGGGAGGAAGCGACCAAGCCTCCTAAGCGCAGGTCCCCAATCTTCAACTTGTCTACCAGGCAGAGATACCTGATTGGGGGAGTAGCTGCCTGCAGCTTGGTACTGACCTCGCTCTTCCTCCCGACCCTGATTGGCGGTTGGGCCCCCCTTCTTCACTGGAGTTGTGTAGATGGCCAGAGAGCTGTAAGTCAGGCTGCGTGGGTTCCGGCAATTCTGGTTAATGCACCCTATCGGGGCAACGTTTCAGGGAACGCCACAATCCCACCCGGATTCATCGCTGACGGGAGCGGATTCGGATCCGGCGACGGGATGCCGGCGTCGAATGGAAGTGTTGGCGGCGTTTTCTTCCATCTGTGGCTAAGCCTTTTCGCCCTAGTCAATTCGACGGTCCTAGGCCCAGGGCTGAGCAGCCGTTGTACTGGCGAATGGGGAATCATGGCCGCCACGGATTTCAACGGCTCCCAGGTCTTCTCGGGAATCCTGGGGAATCAAGGCAATCTGTCTGATGCGAACGAACCCGCCTCGTACAACCTGACTGCTGAGGGTGCCGGCGTGACCGCCAGGGTCGACAACGGATTTGTTCGTCCGAACTCTCCAGATGTCTCCACCTGCGGCGAATCGTCAAACGTGTCCCTCGCCCAATCCCTCAAGTTTACGGTCTCGATCTCGTTCAGTGTCGCGGGCCGGGTTTTGGTTTTGCCCTATATCCTTCCGTTCAAACAGACCTTCCAGTACCGATTCCCTGCTGACGGCATCTGGGTTGTGGACAATCTCTCTGCCCCTGGGGGGCCAGGTGGCGGCTGGGCCTTTTCGTACTCGCCGTGCCCGTAGTACCCTCTCCGCCCGGGTGCTACACCTATCCGGATCCTCCCGCATAGAATGCCTGAGAGGGTTTGGTGGTCAAACCCCGAAGTACGGTCGAGGTCCAAGAGCCGTACAGCGATTCCCAACGCGGCTTTGCGGCCGAGTTCGTACTCAAACTGTGACTCCGCTCTCTGTCCCCTGCTCGACCGGGGCGACCCCCCTCCCACCGGGGCGGACCCCGTCGGCTGGCCGTCGACAGGTCAAGGACGTCCGTCGCGCACGGGCCTCAGGGTCGGTCCGGCCGCCTTGAAGCAACCCCCTCGGCGACAAGCTCACCGAGGCCGGCCGAGAGGATGCGCCGACTCATCTTCCCGCGAGAATGGTCGGAGCCCATGAGGCCGCAGGCGACCGTCCGTCGGCTTCGCGAGGAAGAGTGGCTGGCATTTCGCGACCTGCGGCTCGATGCCCTCAGAACGGATCCTCTCGCCTTCGGTAGTACTCTCGATCGTGAGTCGGCCTACCCTGAGGCGAAGTGGCGTCAGTGGTGCGGGGACGGTGCGACAGGGGGACGAAATGCCACTTTCGTCGCTGCGACCGTCTCCGGAGAGCTCGTCGGGATGGTCGGCACCTTCGTAACGGAAGGGTCCCCGCATGTTTGGGGGATGTGGACACGGCCGGAATGGAGGAGGCGAGGAGTTGGACGTCGGTTGATGGACTCGGTGCTTTCCTGGATCCAGCAGTACATGCCGGGTCAACCTACGGTCCTCGACGTCAATCCGTCTCAAGCAACCGCGGTCCGCATCTACGAAGCGCTGGGCTTTCGGTTCACCGGCGACGAGGAGCCGCTGGGGCACCATGCGCCCGCCTGCGTCCGGCAGATGGTACGACGCCCCGATCCGCAGTAAGGACCCTTCCGCGGACCCGCACCGGCCCCCACGTCGTCGTCCCGACCAGCCGAGTCACGACGGAACCCCAGCCCCGAGTTCACCATCGCGCCGGCGGGCGCGCCTCCCGCCAACGAGGCTGGCTGCCCTTGGGGAGGCGGCCGGCAGAGAGCTCTTCCCGCGGTCCAGCCTCCCCGGCGGTCATGTTGGGAGACGCCCCCGCCGCGCCCGAACCACGAGCCCCGGAGCCACCG
>JASHYQ010000154.1 GCA_030042955.1 Thermoplasmata archaeon | reverse complement strand
TGGACGCAGTGGGTGAACCTCGCAGGGTGGGGGCAGATTCAGTTCTCCTGGGACAACGGCGCGCTCGCCTTCGTGCTCTCTTTCGTTGAGTTCTTGATCGTCTTCGGGCTCCTGCTGGCCATCGGGATACGGGACGCGCTGCTCGGCGTGCTGATCGTCCTCCTCCCATTGTTTACCCTGCTCTGGCCACTGCGTCCTATCGCGGCGCTCGCTCGTCGCGCATGGCTGCTGTTCTTCGAGGTCGCGTTCCTCCCGTGTGTGATCGTGGTTCCCCTCCAGCTCGCCGTCGGCGCTCCGAGTCCGGTCCTGCTCGTCGGTTACCTGGGGGTCGCTCTGGCCTCGCCGTACCTGCTGTCGCTCGCGGGTACGCACCTGGTCGCGTTCGGACTCCCCGGGAGTGGAGGGGCAGTGAACGTCGGGACGCAGCGGGGATTCAGCGCCGGGTCCTCCACCGCCTCCTCGGTGGTTGGTCCCAGCGCGCGCGCGTCGGCCGCCTCGGGCTCGGCCGGACGGGCCACCGCGGCCGCGGCGGGAACCGCCGGGTCGGCCTCGTTCCCCGCCGCGGCCCCCCTTGCGGCCGCGGAGCTCGTCGGACACACCGCCCTCCACCTCCTCCGTCACGTCCAGGCCGGAGGCACATCGGAGAGCCGGCCCTGGCCCCCGATCCGGGAACGCGGAGTCCGATGAGATGGGCGACCTGGATGGGGGGCCGCCGGTCGTCTCCCTCCCACAGCCGGTCGACCGTCGGCTTCGTCTGGGACCCTTCGCTAGTGCACACGATGCGGTCAAGTTCGTCTGCTACGCGGCCGCCGGTGCCCTGCTCGCCCCGTTCGTCACCCCCTACGCGTGGCTGCCGGCGCTGGCCGCCGGCTTTCTCGTCACCGTTTGGCGCCCCGAGGGTGAATCGCTGGACGAGCGGGTCGCGCGTTGGGCCACGTGGCAGGTTCGCCGACTCAACCGCGCGGGGTCGATGAACGACCGGTCCTCCCCGCCGGCCCGAGGAAGGTTCCTCCGCCTCGGACCCGGGCGGTACGTAACGATCCTTCGGATGGCAGGCACGCCGCTGGCGTACCGACCGCCGACGGAGTTGGAGCGGGTCTTTCGGGCGTACGCGGAGGCACTGCGCGCGTCGGAAGGGATCCTTTTCGTCCGCGCCGGGAGCACCCCGCTCTCGGCGGAGCCGCTGACCCCGGGTCGGCGGCCGGCGAACGAAGCCGAGGATGCTGCCCGGGAGGGGTACCGAGAGCTCGTCTCCGTGCTCTGCCGTCGACGGCTCGTCCGACGGGTCGACCTCGCGCTCTCGACCGTCGCCACCGGACCGGACGGGCCCGCCCGCCTAGACCAGGGGACTCGAGCTCTCGCCGCCCGACTCGCCACCGCGGGGCTTCGACCGATCCGCCTCGAGCGTCGGGCCCTGTCCGACGCCGGTCGCTGCTTTGGATGGCGGTCGGGGAGGCTGAACGGGTGAGCGAGGGAGTCGTTCGGGGATGCGCCCTCGAATTCGAGGGGGTCGGGGTCGCGGTCGGCGCCGCGCTGGTGAGCGGGCTCCTCTCCCTGGTCGGGCCGTACCTCGCCTCGCTCACGGGCACCCTCGCGGCCCTCGCCCTCGCCGGATGGGTCGCCGCTCGCGCTAGGTCGGGCCGGTCCTCTCCTAGCCCGTGGGGGTGGCCTTGCTATCTCGCCCTCGGTGCGCTCGCCGCGGGAGCACTGTTGTTCCTTGCCCCTCCAAGCGCCCTGGTCCGGTTCCGCGCCCTCCCCCTGGCGGGAGCCTTGGTGCCGCTCTGGTGGACCTCTCCCCGTCGGGTGCCATGACGACTCCGGTCGAGGTGGAAGCGGCGGAGGGACCGACGGTCCTCCGGATTGGGAGGAGGTTCCGGGCCCCGTTGCTCGTCCGGGAACTCCCTTCTGAGGTTCCGTTCGGGTTCTTGGAGCGGGTGCTTCCCACCACCGAACCCATCGAGTTGAACCTCGCGCTGCATCGGATCCCGTCGGCACGCGCCCTCGAGATCCTCGAGGGGGCCCGGGCCGTCGCGGAAGCCGAACTGACGGCGCCCGGCGCGGCCGGGGAGACGGCGCGCCTCGAGGTGGAGCGAGAGTCCTCCGGCGCCCTAGGGCAGGCCCTGGCGAGGGGGACCCAGGAGCTCTGGCGGGTTGGGGCATGCTTTGTGGCCGTCGGGTCCTCCCGCCTCCGCGCCGAGGCCGTACGCGCGCGGGTGGCCGAGCGACTTTCCGCCCTTCGATTCCGGACCCGCATTCCTCGGTACGGGGTAGACCTGACCCTCCGACCACCAGATTTCGCGGGGGTCGAACCCCGTCCGCCAGGGTACTGGCACACCCTCCCCTCGGACGCCGTCGCTGCCCTCTTCCCCTTCGGGGATGAGACCGTCGCAGAACCCGGCGGAGTCCTGGTAGGTCTTGCGCTCGCCGACGCCAGCCCGGTGTTCCTCGACCGATGGGCCCACCCGAGCCACTCTTGGGGGATCTTCGGCACGACCGGATCCGGCAAATCGTTCGCCGCCGCCCTCCTAGTCATTCGCACTCGCTGGATGCGACCCGACGTCGACGTGGTCTTCCTGGACCCGCTCGGCGAGTTCTCCGCCCTGGTGCGGGCCCTGGGCGGGACGGTGATCCATCTCGCGGACCCTCGCAGCGGGCGGTTGAACCCCCTCGACCCGGCGACCACCGGCGGCGACCGTCGGGAGAAGGCCGCTCGGGTGGTCACGATGCTCCGGGCGCTGTTCCCGAGCCTGACCGACGCCGAGGGGGCCATCCTCGACACGGCCGTCATGCAACTCTACGGCCGGGGGCCGGCGGTCCCGACCCTAGAGGACCTCGTCCAGGAGGTGAAACGCGAAGCTCCTTCGGCTGGACGGCTCCGGACCCTGCTCGAAGTGTTCCACACCGGGTCGCTCCGGGAGCTCGACGGACCGACTTCCGTTCAGCTGGACGCCACTCCGGTCGCCATCGACCTTTCGGGAGTTCCCGAAGACCAGCGGGCCTTCCACCTGGTGTACCTCCTCGACTGGGCGTACGGCCGGATGCGTGAGAAGGTCGGTCCCAAGCTGCTCGTCGTGGACGAGGCGCATCTGCTGGTTCATCACCCGCCGACGGCCGAATTTCTGGACCGGGTGGTCCGCCATGTCCGCCATTTCAATGCCGGACTCCTTCTGCTCACCCAGAGCCCGGAGGATTTCCTAGTCCTGCCGAGTGGACGTTCTACCCTCCGCAACCTGTACGCGACGGCCTTTCTCCGCCTGCCCGAGGTCTCGGCCGGAGCTCGCGACTTCTTTGGTCTCACCGGAGCGGAGGCCGAATGGCTACCGAAGGCACGGCTCCCCCGAATCACGGGGTATTCCGAATCCCTCTGGCGGGTCGGTGAGCTCCACCTTCCCCTGGCGATCGTCGCTTCGACCCCGGAGTACCAGTTGCTCACCGAAACGCTGGGTGCGACCCCTCGGCGTCTGGGCGATGCCGGTCGAGAGGATGGTTTATGAGGGCTGGGTCCCCGGGGAGTCTCGTGGCCGAGCCAGCAACGGCCGAAGGTCCTCCCCGTCGTCGGTCGAGCTGGAACCTTCGCACGATTGTCGAGGACGTGGCGGGTCGGCCCATCGAGGAGCTCCAGGACCCGGACCGCCCCCCCCACCCATATCTCAAGGGTCGG
>JASHYQ010000153.1 GCA_030042955.1 Thermoplasmata archaeon | reverse complement strand
TCCAATGCTTTCACCCGGACAGGGTCGTGTCGCGCGCAGAAACGGACGTAGGGCGGGCTGGAACTCGATCCACACCCGCAGGGAAGGCCGTCCATCGACGCGGCGGAGGGGCCTGTTGAACCTTAAGCCAATCGATTTGGGCCCGCCCGATTTCGATGGCGAAAGATTTGCAATGGCTTCTTGGCCTCTGAGTCCCTCCGGGGATCATGGAGTTTGACCGGTTCACCATCGCCCTGTTGGTCCGACGACCCGACGCCCCGAAATTCGACTCGAAAACTGAGGACCGGCTCCAAGATGCGCACCTAGCCCACCTCGCCCAACTCCACGAAAAGGGTCCCCTTCTCGCCGCCGGGCCGGTGCTGAGCGGCCCGGAGGGGTCGATTCGTGGTCTGAGCATCTTTCGAGGGAGTCCCGACGAACTGCGAGCCTACGCGGCCGCCGACCCGTGGGTCCAGGCAGGATATCTCGAGTACCAGTTCTACCCCTGGATGGTCCCAGCAAAAACCGTCCAGTTCTCGCCCAGTCGTTTTCCTCGGTCTTCGGCAGAGGCCGCGTAGCGTGGGCAGACCCCCCCATTGCCCCACGGCAGGCCTCGGCCCCGACCGGGCCGTGTTCGTGCTCCTTATGGGATATGGGAAGGGGTCTTGTCGCCGGTGAGCCGGTACACGAACATTCGGTCGGCAGCGGTCTCAGGCCTCGCGCCGGTGGAGCGGTAGAGACCCACGGCAGCAACATTACCGGGATCGGTGAGCACGAAGACCTCGTCGAACTTATGCGATCGACAATAGTCTAAGAGGGCTCTGATGAGGGCTCGGCCCACGCCGCGACGTCGGTGCTTGGCCGAAACTCCGATTTCATACAAAAACATCTGAGGCCGCTGCGAGCGAAGCTGTCGAAGGGCAGTCCCTCGGAGGAAGCCAAGGGGTACGCCTTCCTCGGTCGCCAAGAAAAAGACATTCCTGGTGTCGCAAAGGTAGGACCGGACAGCTTGCGCCGAAGGTCGTCGATCGAAGAGATCGCTTGCGCGCAAGAGCTCGGTCGCCCGCCCGGGACCCAGCCGAGTCACCTGCATCCGCACTCGATGAGTTTGCAACGGCTTAACTCCGGCACTGCAGGACAGCCTCCGTGGGCAACCGACCCCTTTCCCGCGATACGAAGGCGGGCGGTCCTCGAGGTCCGTCCTCGACCGCGTACATTGAGGACAGCCCCCAGAAGAGTACGCACCCAGGTTTAGAGCTCTATTTGGCAGGGTCCGTTCGGGATTGCTCCGTTTGAGTGGCTGAACGAGAACTGTGCGAGACGGCTGAGTTGATGGCAAGATAGTAGGAGCCGAGCGGCCGGCCTTCGCTTGCCCAATTCCTAGACGGGCCCCGTGTTCCCAGAGCCCGATGCCGAACTCGGAACACCTATAAGTTACCTAAAAAGTAACACTAATGTATTTGGAGCACCTACGAACCTCGTGGAGTCCCGCTCGCTGTCCAAGACCGAAGCCCGGGTCATCCTCTCGTTGGAGGCGGACCGGCAGGAGGTTGTCACGCTCGCGGGGATCCAGGACCGGGCGGCCGTCTCGCCCGGGTTCGCTCGTAAGCTCGCCCATGACCTCGTCCGCAGGGGGTGGCTTCAGCGACTTCGACGCGGGAAGTACCTGCTGAATCCCAGCCGTCACGGACCGGACGCGATACCGGACAGTGACCCGCTGCGAGTGGGCAGCCACCTAGTCGAGCCGTACTACTTCGGGTATGCGACGGCCGCAGAACTTCTCGGGTTGTTCCCGCAGGCGAGTGGAGTATACTACCTCGTCACGACCCAGCGCTTCCGCTCGCCGCAAGGCGCGTCGGCCCCGTTCCGGGTGGTCCGGGTGGAAGAGTCCCGGATGTTCGGGACTCGGACCATGGTCCGGCGCGGCGAGACGCTGGTCGTAAGCGACCCGGAACGCACGGTGTTGGACTGCCTGGACCGCCCCGAGTTTTCGGGCGGTGTCCCAGGGGTGGCGGAGATCTTCGCCCTCGCGAAGCCCCACCTCGACTGGAGGCGCTTCGGGTCGTACCTCGACCGATTCGGCAATCGCAGTCTGGTGCTGCGTGCCGGGTTCCTCGCCGAGAAGGTACGCCCTTCCCTTCGCCCCCCAGCCTCCTGGGTCCGACCCCGCTTGGCGCGGCCCACGGAGCCGTTCGTGCCGTTGGCCCCCGCCGCGACCCATGGACGGCGCGGCTCGCGCGACCTCCGATGGCACGTGATCCGGAACGTCTCGGACGACGAACTGTTTGCCGAGGGGGAGATCCGTTGATCCCCCGGGCGGTGGCCAACCGTTTCGCCAACCGGATGGGCGTCGACCTGCACATCGCCCAGCAGGAGGTCGTGCTCCTCTACGCGCTGGATGCGCTGGCCGCCCACGGCGTCACGAGTCGGTTGGTCTTCAAGGGCGGTACTTACGTCCGGATGATGGTCACCGGCGACGCGGGGCGGCTCAGCGAAGACCTGGACTTCACCAACGGCGGGCTCCCCGAGGACCCCCAACCCCTCCTCGACGAGGCGTTCTCCAGCCCGCACTTCGGGGTCCAGTTCCGGGTGGCCGAACCGTACCGCACCGCCGCCCGGAACTGGGCGTGCGCGGTCGACTACGCGCACGAATGGGACCAGGGACGGTTTCGGTTCGAGATCAGTTATCGCGAGCCGGTGTTCCTTCCTCCCGCCCACTGGCGGCCAGTCCCTCAGCTCTACTTCTCGGCGCTTCCGTTCCTGGCCCCCGAGATTCCCAGTCTCCAGCTCGAGGAAGCCATCGCCGAGAAGCTGCGAGCGATCCAGCAGCGTGCCACCGAACGTGACCTCTACGATGCGGCTCGATACGGACAGAAGGGATTCGACCAGGAGCTGGTGCGGCTCCTGGCCGCCGCGAAACTCTGGAACGACCGGCAGGGGCTGTCGCCCGATCAGATCCTTGGGACGCTCCAAGAAGGCCGAAAGGAGTGGCCGGACCTGGACCGGCTGGTGGGAAGAGCTCGACGACAGAACTGGAATCGCCTCGCGGCGGAGTCAGCCCAGCGCTTTTCCTTTCTTCGGGAACTGACGCCCTTCGAGCGCGAGTTGATCGCGGATGCCCGGCGCCACCGGCTCCGTCAGAAACTTGCGGAAAGGCTCGAGCCGTACGTCCTGAGCCGGACTCGCGCGAAGCGGTGAACACCGGGTTTCTCGTGGTCGGGTGGGGTCGGATCCGTCCCCTCTGCGCGGCCGTTCCTGAAGAAGGCCCAGTCCTGCGCTGGGGAAGTCCGGTATCCCGCCCGCGCGCCGTCCGCGAGGGCAGGTTCACAGGGCTCGCTTGACGCGTGAAGACTGTATAGCGACCGGACCGTAGACATCCTCGGGGAGATCCGCGTGTTCAAAGGAGTCCTGATACTCGAGAGCCTTCGAGTTGGTACATCACTCACCGGCTTTCGGCTTACCGTCTCAGAGGTCGAGCGCGAACGAGCCGAGCTCTCGACCCAACAGATTGCGGCAGGCCTTCCACCGATCTGGTTCGTGATCGCATTCCAAGTCGAAGACGACAGATCCGGGGAGCTCGCGAGCCGCCTTTCTCGGGTCCTCGAGCCGATCGGATGGTACGTGAACTTCTCATCCCAAAAGGAGACCTACATCGTCTACCCCGGAAAGGTGTTCCACTACCCGCGCGGCGACCCGGATCGCACCACCGAGGCTCAAGCCTACGGGCGAACGCTCGGGATTCCCGAACCCCAGCTGGAATGGTCTGAGTAGGTGCAGTTACGCTTGCAACCCGCGGTCTCGCTAGGAGGCCCCGCCCTCTTCGATGAGCAGTTTGATCGCTTCGCGAGGAATGCCATGAGACCGCTCGACGATGGACTCCATGGCGCGTTGGTCGAGACGGAAATGAGCCGTCCGGATCGCCGTCGCTAGAATCTGACGCATATCTTCCGGGCTCACGAGACGGAACTCGAGGATAATGCATCTCGACTGCAAAGGCTTCGGCACGTCGCCTAACTCGTTGCATGCGAGGACGTAGAGGGAGGTTCCGTCCTCGCCTTCCACCGCGGGTCGCAGCGTGTTCATCGACTGGGGGCTGAGCGTCTCAATCTCGTCGAAGAACAGGATTCGGAACGGTGCGCCTCGCTTTGGCGCGAGACGCGAGTTGAGGATGATCTTGCCCATCTGACCGGGGCTCCGGTCGTCAAAGGCCTTCAATTCGGAGAAGCTGTTCT
>JASHYQ010000152.1 GCA_030042955.1 Thermoplasmata archaeon | reverse complement strand
ACCCGAGCCCGGCGGCCGCGTAGTCCGAGCCGCCGCGTCCTAGGGTGGCGACCTGGCCCTCGAGGCTTCGGCCGAAGTACCCGGTGACGACCGGGATCCCTCCCCGGGCCAGGATCCGTCGGAGTCCCCGGCGCACGAGAGGCCCCGAGCGGTCGAAGAGGATGCACGAGGCGCCGTAGGCATTGTCCGTGACCAGTCCTAGACGGTCGGCCTCGACTCCCACCGCGGGGAGGTCCGCCCGTCGGAGGAGCTGGACCAACCAGTCGACGGCGATCCGCTCCCCCTGGCTCAGGATCCGGTCGGAGAGCGGGCCGTCGAGGGTGGGTGGCCGTTCGGCCTGCGTGAACAGCTGGGCGAGGCGGGTGAGGTGCGCCCGTCCGGTCGCCGAGAGTCCGGGGTGACGAGCGCGAAGCTCCTCGACGATCTTCTGGTGGAGCGGAGCGGACCGGTGGTGTCGGAGCCCGAGCGCGAGCCGGTCCGTGACCCCCTCGCGGGCCGAGGCCACGAGGACGAGCGGTCGACCCTCCGAGAGCGCAGCCCGCACATCCGCGACCACGCGGGTGGGGTCGCCGAGGGAGGCGCCGCCGAACTTCAGCACGATCGGGCGTCGGCCGGCCACGCGGCTCACGACCTCCTGGAGGGGATCGCTCCCCGGGCGAGGGCGTACTCGGCGTTGAGGACCGAGCCCCCAGCCCCGCCGCGTACCGCGTTGTGCGAGAGGACGAAGAAGCGGAGGTACGGGAACTCCCACCGGACCCGGCCGACGACCGCGGCCATGCCCCGAGCCCGCGCCGGGCTGCCGGCCCATCGGTCTCGAAGGGGCTGGGGCCGGTCGCTCCCTCCGTGCAGTTCGACCGGGGGATGCGGAGCGGTGGGGAGTCCGAGGCCGGCGAGCGGGTCGAACCGGGCCCAGGCCTCCGTGATCTTCGCGTGGGTCGGCGACCGGGTCGCCTCGACCACCACGGACTCGAGGTGACCTTCTCGGGTGGCGACGCGAGCGCAGGAGGCGAGCACCGGGAACGGGGCCTCCGCGACCGTCGTCCCGCGTCGGCGGCCGAGTATCCGAGCCGATTCGCGGGCCATCTTCTCCTCTTCGGCGGGGATGTACGGGACGACGTTGTCGGCGATCGCGAGCGAGGGCACACCGGGGTAGCCCGCCCCGGAGAGCGACTGGAAGGTGGTCACGTGCACCACCCGTGGCCGGAGAAGTCCGACGAGCGGAGCGAGGGCCAGGACGAGCCCGGTCGTCGAGCAGTTCGGGTTGGTCACGAGGAGTCCCCGGCCGGCGCGCGCTGTCCGGGCGATGGCGAGGTGGTCGGCGTTGACCTCGGGGACAAGGAGCGGGACCTGCGGGTCGAGTCGGTGGTCGGAGGCGTTTGAGAACACCGAAACCCCCCGGCGCACGAGCTCACTCTCGAGAGGGCCGGCGGTGCCGGACGGCAGCGCGGAGAACGCGACCCGGACCCCGGCGCGGACGAGACCGGCGGGCGTGGACGCCACGAGCCGAACCGGCTCGAGGGACGCGGGCGGGGGCTCCGCGAGCACCCACACGTCGCCGAGCCGCTGGCCGTGCGAGCGCCCGGTTCCGACCAGGAGCGGCGGTGCGAACTGAGGGTGGTCAGCGAGGAGACGGGCGAAGTGCTGGCCGATGTAGCCGCTTGCTCCCAGGATCGCCGTCGGCAGGCGGTCGTCCGTCATCGGAGGAACCCTCCTCGCAGGGCGAGGTCGGCGAGCGCGAACGCCGTCACGTGCTCCACGACCCCGACCGCTCGGGGCACGATGCACGGGTCGTGGCGTCCCGTGACCGTGAGCGAGGTCTCGGTACGCGTGGAGAGGTCGACGGACCGCTGGGCGCGGGCGATCGAGGCGGTCGGTTTGATCGCGACCCGAGCCACGACCGGCATCCCGTCGGTCAGCCCACCGAGGATGCCTCCGGCGTGGTTCGAGCTCGTGCGGACTTGCCCTCCCTCGATAACGAACGGGTCGTTGTGTTCGCTTCCTCGCATCCGCGCGCCGGCGAATCCGGCGCCGAACTCGACCGCTTTGACCGCCGGGATGGAGAAGAGCGCGTGGGAGACCACGCTTTCGACCGAGTCGAAGAACGGCTCGCCGAGACCGACCGGAAGTCCGACCGCCCGGACCTCCACCACCCCGCCCAAGCTGTCCCCTTCGCGTCGGGCCTCAAGGATCGCCGCCTCCATCTTGGCCGCCCCGGCGGCGTCGGGGGCCTCGACCTCGTTCTGGGCGGCGAGGGAGCGGAGCCTCGCGACCTCGAGGTCGTCCGGGACCATCGCATCGATGCTCCCGATCGACCGGGTGAACGCGACCACTTGAACCCCAAGGCGCGCGAGGAGCCCCTCCGCGAGCACGCCGGCGATCACCAGGCCGACGGTCATGCGGCCGGAGAAGATGCCGCCCCCGGAGAGGTCGGCGTCGGCCCCGTACCGGACCCGGGCGGGGAAGTCGGCGTGGCCCGGACGCGGGACGTTCTTCATCCGGTCGTACGATGCGCGCTGGACATCCTGGTTGGCCACGTGGGCTCGAAACTTCGCCCCGTCCGTGTGTCCATCCGCCCATCCCTGGTCCACCACCAGGCGGTCCTCTTCCTGGCGTTTCGTAGCGAGCCGCCGACCGACCGGCCGACGGCGGTCGAGCTGCCGCTGGATCGTGACGAGGTCCACGGGCATCCCGGCCGGCAGACCGTCGACCTCGACCCCGACCTCGGGGCCGTGACTTGAGCCAAAGATCGTCATCCGCAACCGTTCCCCGAACTGCATCATGCTCTCTCGACCTCCGCGCCCAGCTCCCGCAAGGCGTCCCAGAAACCGGGAAACGACTTCCCCACGGCCTCGGCAGGACCGAGCAGGCTCGGGCCGTCCGCGGCGAGGGCCCCGACGGCCGCGCTCATGAGGAGGCGGTGGTCGGCAAGGTCCGTCAGCGTGACCGGACGAGGCGGGAACCTCCCGGTGATCGAGAGCCCACCGGCGGCCCGCTCGACGTCCGCCCCGAAGGCTCGGGCGAGCCGCGCGGTTTCGGCCCGTCGGTCCGACTCCTTGTGGACCACCTGCGGAGCTCCCCGAAGCCGGCTCCGTCCCGGGACGACGGCGGCCAGCACGCCGGCAAGGGAGTACAGGTCCGGCGAGGCCGTCAGGTCGACCGTGAAGGGCCGAGGACGTCCGGCCCGGACCATGACCGCGCCCCCCTCACCTTGAACGGTGGCTCCCGCCCGGGCGAGTAGGCCGAGCACCGCCCGGTCCGCCTGGGGCCACTCGGGTGGGACGCCGTCGACCCGGACCGGTCCACCCGCGACGGCTCCCGCCGTCCAGAGGTAGGCCGCGCTCGACGCATCCCCCGGAACGCGGAAGCTGCGTCCCCGGTACGCTTGGCCCCCCGGTATCGTGAACGAACGACCGCGACGGGTCACCTGCACACCGTGCGCCCGGAGCACCGCCAGGGTCGCGTCGATGTACGGGGCCGACACCACGGAGCCGACCAGGTCGATCCGCGAGTCCTCCGCTAGCGTCGGCAAGGTGAGGAGCAGCGAGGAAACGAACTGGGAGCTCACGGACGCGTCCAGCCGAATGCGGCCTCCGTGAATGGGTCCACGGATGCTCAACGGCAGGCCCCCGCGAGCGACCTGGGACGAGGCGCCGAGGGACCGGAGCCCGAGGAGGAGAGCCCGCATCGGACGTTGGCCGAGGCGCTCTCGACCGGTGAAGCGGACCGTCTCGGAACCCCGGGCGGCGAGCGTGACGGCCAAACGGAGGGTGGTGCCGGACTCCCCGCAATCGATGGTCCCGGCTCGAGAACGAGCGGCCCCGCGAGCCTCGACCGTCCAGGTCGTAGCGCCCTGCACGACCGGGGTGCCCAGCCGACCGATCGCCTCGGCAGTCCGACGCGTGTCGTCGGCCTCCAGCGGGTGCTCGACCCGGTACCGGCCCGCCGACAGGTGGCCGACCACGAGCGCTCGGTGCGTGTAGCTCTTCGAGGGGGGCGCGCGGACCCGTCCGTGGACGCGGCCCGGCCGCACTCGCATCCGGCTCATGGATGGGCCTCCGAGCAGAGGGGAACCACGAATCGCTCCGGCGGCATCGCCTCGAGGACGTCCTGCGCCCGCATGCGAGGCGCCAGCGCGACGAGCGCCGGTCCCATCCCGCTCACGCCGCTGGCGACGGCGCCGGCCCCGGCCAACAGATGGCGGAGGCCCGCGTACTTGTATCCCATCACCCGCTCGATCAGACCGGTGTTCCGGTGCATGGCATCGGCCCACTGCCCGTGCAGGGCGGCCTCGGCCGCAGCCGTCCCCTCGCGGGCCCAGGGTCGGAATCGCTCTCGGAGGCGGGACGACGGGGGGTGGGTTCCCGCCGGGACGTGGACCACCGCGGTCCACTCCGGGTCGACGGGAGCTCGGAGGAGCACTTTGTCCTCCCGGTTGTCGGTCACCACGAACCCTGAGACCAGTCCCGCCAGCGCGTCGTCGAAGGCGCCGGTGGCGCTCAAGCCGGTCTCCCTTCCGACCGCCGCGGCCAAGGCAGCGACCTCCTGGGGCGGGAGGTCGATGCCGAGCGCCCGATAGACCGACTGGATGGTCGCGGTCGAGACGGCGCTCGAGCTCTTCAGGCCCTTGGCCACCGGGATCTCCGAGTCCACGCGGAGCCGAGCCGAGAAGACCCGTCCGGGGGCCGCGACGCCGAGCGCTCGGTCGAGCGAGGTCCGCACGAGCGGCGTGTTCGACTCCGCTGGCTCGACCACCACCTCGGGCGTTCCGGCG
>JASHYQ010000151.1 GCA_030042955.1 Thermoplasmata archaeon | reverse complement strand
GCGGCGGGGAAGACGACGTTCCTGAACGCGATCTGCATGTTCGTCCGGCCCGAGGACAAGATCGTCTCGATCGAGGATACACCCGAAATCCAGATCGACCATCAGAACTGGATCCAGTCGGTGGCCCGAACGGGCTACGGGATCGCCTCCGGCATCAGTGGGGCCTCCGGGGTATCTGGTCTGAGCGCGCGCGGCGGCTCCCGATCGACGGGAAGCGTGTCGCTGTTCGACCTCCTGGTGGCGGCCCTGCGCCAGCGGCCCGAGTACGTGATCGTCGGCGAGGTCCGAGGCACCGAGTCGTTCACGCTCTTCCAGGCTATCTCCGTCGGCCACGCGTCGATGTCGACGATCCACGCCGGCAACATCGCGGAGCTTCTGCACCGCGTGGAGAACGAGCCGATGAACATACCCCGGGTCCTGTTCCAGGCGCTCGATGCCGTGGCCTTCCCGGCGCAGGTCGTCGTCGACGAGAGCCGGGTCCGCCGCGTGACCGGGGTGACCGAGATCCTCGAGGTGGACAACGTCACCAACGAACTTCTCACGAACGAGATCTTTCGGTGGGACCCCACCGACGACTCCTTTACCTACTTGGGCCGGAGCTTTGTGCTCGAGCACATCGGGGAGAGGACGGGCAAGTCCCTCGAGGAGCTGCTGGCCGAGCTGAAGCGCAAGCAGCGCTACCTCGAGCTGATGGACCGTGCCAACATGACGTATTACCGCGACGTCAGTCGTGCCATCGGGTCATACTATGTCGACCCGACCGCGGCCATGGCCGAGCTAGAGAAGCGGGCGGCCGGTTGAGGAGGCATGCCCGCGACCGAGGAGGCCACGGTCGGGATTCCGACGGAAGGGACCCCCCCGACCCCGGCAAAGCCGGCCGAGCCATTCATCGGTAGGTACCGAGCCGCGTGTTATCGCCTCCTCGGAGAGCGGTTCGACCGGGGAGAGCCGTCGGACGCTCTCATCGAGCGGCTCCAGCGGGCGGGCATCAACACCACGGCGGGGATGCACAACGCCGTGCTGGTCGTGACCCTGCTGATCGCGGCCGCCGTCACCTTCGGAATCACCTTCCTCCTGTTCTTTGTCGCCCTGCACAGTGCCCTCTGGCTCGAGTTCGTCCTGATACTCACCGGCTTCGGGGTGGCGGCGACTGCCGGGGGGTTCTCCTTCTCGATCAGCAGCCGGATCGCCAACCGACAGGCCCGGCTGGACCGGGAGCTGCCGTTCACGCTCAGCGAGCTGTCCGTGCTCGCGAGCACGGGCTCCTCTCCAATCCGTCTCTTCCGCCGGATGGCGGCGCGGGACCACGACCCGGCGATGACCGGCGAGTTCAAGCGGATCATCTACAAGACGGACATCCAGGGTAAGGACCTCATCACCGCACTGGCGGAGACCGCGAAGGAGTCCCCTTCGACCTCGGTGCGCGAGTCGTTCTGGGACCTCGCCAACATGATCCACCAGGGCGGGAACCTCGACGAGTATCTCCGCGACAAGTCCGAGGATGTGATGAAGCTCCGGCGGTTCGTGCAACGGGAGTTCATCGAACGCCTCCAGACGTTTCTGGACATGTACGTCAGCCTCGTCCTGGTCGGGGTGCTGATGATCGCGGTCGCGGCCTTCCTGCTGAACGCGCTCGGCAGCACCGCGGTTGGGCTCGACGCGAACGAACTCCTCCTCCTGCTCACCTTCGGTCTCGTCCCGGTCTCCGTGGCCGCCACGATCATCCTGATCTCCATCGCCTACGCGAGGGCCGAATGAACGCCGTGCTCCGAGGTGCCGGGCTCGTCCTGCTAGCGGTCATCTTGGCGCTCGCGGTCGCCGGAAGCATCGGGGAGGTCCGGGCCACGTCCAGTCCCCTGGCCAGCCCACTCACCATCACGCCGGTTTCCCCGGCGCCCGGAAGTGCGACCGGATCGACCACTCCCTTCATCGAGGCGACGTTCTCGGACCCCGTCTCGACCGTGAACCCGGCGTTGGTCTCCATCTTCGTTGACGGGGCAAACGTCACAGGAGTCCAAGGGGTTGCCATTACGCCGGCGCAGGTCAGTTACACCCCTCCCTCAATCCTCGCGCTCAAGAACGGAGTCCACAACGTCACAGTCGACGCCGTCGACCTCAGCGGCCACTCCGCGACCGTCACCTGGAACTTCACGGTAAATACGAACATCACGGCCCCCGCCCCGAACCCGTTCTCGGCGGTCAAGATCACCACGCTCCTTCTCTACATCGGCGTGGGGGCCGCAATCGCGGGTGCGATCGTCGGAGGGTACGTCCTCTACCTGAGGCAGACCACGGCGTTCACCTTCCGGCGCTACTTCGCCATCCACCCCGTCGAACACCTGGTCTTCGTCCTCTACGTTCCGCTCGCGGCCGCGTTCGTCTTCATTCTCCTAGGACTTGACTACGTGTACACGACGCCGGGGCTCCCGTCGAATGCGCCGGATTATGTCTTCATCATCGCCATCTTCATCGGGCTCACGGCCTTCGGCATCGACGCGCGCCGTGAGATGATCCGTATCCGGGTCTT
>JASHYQ010000150.1 GCA_030042955.1 Thermoplasmata archaeon | reverse complement strand
CCGTACATCTTCGGCGTGCCGGTCCACGCGACGAACCGCCCGCCCGGGCGCAAGGTCCGGCGCACCTCTCGGAAAGCGCTCACAGGATCAGCGAGCCACGGAAGGACGCCCGACATGATCGCGCAGGTGAACCGTTCGCTCGGGAACGGCAGGGCCGCGGCATCCCCGTACCGAAGCTGCAGGTGACCGGCGGCGAGCGCCCGCGCGTTCTGCTGCGAAGCCACCTTCAGCATGTCCGCGCTGTGATCGACCGCGGCCGCCGAGCACCCGGTCGCAAGCGCTCGCTTCAGGAGCGCGCCGCCGCCACAGCCTACCTCAAGGAGGACATCGTCCTTCTGAAGCGCCAGGCCCTCCAGGATCGCGTGGAAGCCCGGCAGGTGGTAGATCGGCTCCTTGTAGCGGGCCCGACTGGTTGGACCCGAGGGCCTTCGGCCCCAGCGGTCGTCGGCCCACTCGATGAGCCGGTCCGGCGCTATCGCTAAGAGGAGCGGAGCGACGATCTCGGTCGCCAACCATCCCAGCTCCTGCTCCTCTCTGGGTCTTCCCCGCAGTCCCGTGCCTCCTGAGTGCTCGACCACGATCGTGGTCCCGGATCCTTCGGCTCGGCACCGAACGACTAGACGAGGTGGCGGCCCCGCTCCGTTGTCATCTTGCTTCCAGACGACCTCCACCCCATGGGGAGGGTCCCAGCGATCCAGAATGCCGGCACCCCCTCGAGGCGGCCGCCGCCCCGCCCTCCGGAGCTTTCCGCCGAGTTCGTTGTCCATGAGCCATCCCCGCTGGAGAAGCGACGAAGAGAGCTCGCCCCAGAGCACGGGGAACACCCTGTCGGGCGGGGCCGACACGTGGGAGCGGACCTGGACCACGGGAGCCCGAGCCGTCGAGGGCGACATGTTGACCAGTCCCTAGGGGGCGCGGGCTATCCCACTTTGGTCCGCCGGGGGTGAGCGGCTCGAGTGCCGAGCTTCCGAGAGAGTCCGAGGTCGGTGCATGGCCCACCTCATGATGGTTTGGTTGCGCGGGGTAACTTCCGGCCGCAAGGGCCGGCATCCTCGGGAACCGTACCATCCGGTCTCTGGGGAGAAGACGCGTCCCAAGGCGGAATCCTCCAGCGAGCCCCTACGGACCCGGCTCGTCAGAGGGTCGTACCTTGGGTGCCCGCCTGGCGCCCTGCCCGCTTGCGATCAACGCCCGACGAGATCCTTCCCGAGATCCTCGACCCTCGGAACGGCCACCGGCATAGGGAGGAGGCGGTCTGACGCTCACGGCCCAGGACCTCATCGACCTCTCCTACCGCGAACCCCTCCGGACAGCCGCGCCCCGTCAGGGGCAGGGGAGCGGGTCAGGAACCCCACGATCCGGGCGCACCACGGGAGCGGTGGGAGGAGATCCGCAGAGGCGTCTTAGGCCCCGAATTCGTCCCTGCGGTATGGAGTTCGACCGGTTCACCTTGGCCCTGCTGGTCCGCCGAACTGATGGCCCCAGACCCGACCCTAAGGCGGAGGACCTGCTGCAGGATGCGCATCTGGCGCACCTCGCTCGTCTGCACGACGAAGGTCGCCTTCTCGCCGCCGGCCCGCTGATGGGCGGCCCGGACCGTTCGATCCGGGGTGTTGGGATCTTTCGCGGGAGCCCGGAGGAACTGCAAACCTACGCGGCCGCCGACCCGTGGGTCCAGGCGGGCATGCTCGAGTACCAGTTCTACCCGTGGATGGTCCCGGCCGGAGCGGTCCGGTTCTCGCGCACGGAGTTCCCACGGTCTTCGGCCGAGGCGGCCTAGTGCGACGAAGCCACAGGATCGCCGCGCTTCCGCGGGCCCGCGACGGTGAACAAGAGACAGCGGACCCACCTGGGGCGAGCGGTCGGGAACCGAGCCGTCTTACGAGGGGAACGGCTCGGGACCGGCGATGTGGGGGCGACGGGATGTCGAACGGGTCCTGAAGGCCCGAGAGCAGCTCAGGTTCCGGCTCTACGCGGCCGTCCGAGACGTAGCTCTCGGCACGGAACTGTTCCGTTCTAACTTTCAGCTCCACGAACCTGAGATCTCCATCAATGTCTACTCGCAGCACGTCGACGTCAACGCCTCCTTGAGCGAGGCGCAGCTGCGGCTGGTTCCGGTCACGGGCCGGCCTCACGCCTTGAACCAGTTCGCCCAGGAGCTTCGGAACGGGATCGCCAAGGCCGCGTCCGCCTTGCAGCTCGAATTCTCGGTCGATCGGGCAAGCTTCGGGGGATCCGAGCCGGTGGTGGTGGGCGACGTTCCGGTCGGCTTTCGTGCGGTCCTCCTTCGGTCGGATCCCAACGGATGAGCGGTGTCCCTCCGGCCGGGGGCGGAGCGGAGGCCCGATGGAAGATGACCTCGAACCGGAAGAGGTCGCGTTCCCCCGCCTGAGGGCAACGTCCCCCGCGAGAGGTCGGTCCGCGCTCGACCCGGGGCGGGAACGGCGATCGGCCGTGGGCCCGCCACGACGGACGCTGCGGGCTGGAACGACGAGCCCGAGATCTTCCGGAGGCACCCGGGCCTCCGGGTCACGAGAGGCGAGGGATCCCCGCCGTCGTCATGGGCGGAGCTTGGAGTGCAGGGAGACGACGGTGTTCCAGTTCCGCCCCGTCCCCGGTATCCCTAGGGCGCGGTCGATGCGGGCGGCGGTCAGTTTCGACCGTCCGATCCCGTCCGGGTAGACGAGGTAGGCGTGCCGGCCGCCCGGCGCGGTCCGCTCGCGTCCCGCGACAGCCGCCGCCAGGCGTGACCAGGACTCCGGCGCCGGGCGTGTCTTCAGGAAGACGACCAGCAGATGCGCGGGGTCGTCTTGGGCCTCGCGCCGGAACGGGTTGGACCGGACCACTCCGTCCCATTCGTCCCGCTCTCGCGCAAAGACCTCCGTGCGGAGACCGGCACGCTGCCGGAGCGCGGCCTCGACCTTCTGTTCGAGCGTTTCGCCCCTCACGTTCGCGGGGGTCTCCACGACCGCGGTTCCCGAGGTCCCGACCGTCTGGACCGAAGTGCAGCCCGCATCCGCCAGCGTCTCGGCGAACGTGGCCATGCGCAGCGCGTTCCCGCCGACGTTCACCGCGCGCAGAAGGAGGGCCGACCGTGGCAACCGTCTCACACCCCCGCCGACCCCGCGCCCCGACGCTCAGACCCACCGTCAGCTTCGCCGACGATACGGACCGAGGACGTCGGCCCGGCTCACGATCCCGACGAGGTCCTCGTGCTCCACGACCGGCAGCTGGTGCACGCCGAGCTGAAGCATCTCCCGGGCAGCGTCCAGCGCCGAAACCTCCGGCGCGGTGGTCTTCGCCGGCGTCGTCATGGCGACGAGGACCCGGAGCTCGGTGAGGGAAGTGCGCAGGCGTTGGAGCAGCGCGGCCTGCGCGACCTCGGAGGTCTCCACGACGAGCTCGAAGAGCCCCCGTGGCATCTCGACCCCCAGGCGTTCCCGCAGCACCCGGACGATGTCCTTCTCCGTCAAGATCCCGATGACCTGGTGCGCCCCCTCGACCACGGGCATCCCCACGATGTCGTGCTGGACGAGCAGCGCCGCCGCCCGGTAAAGGGAGTCGGACGGTTCGACCGTCACGACCTGGTGCGTCATCACGTCCCGCACCAGGGCACCGACCTCGTCGTACTCCGCCACCGGGTGTTCTGGGTGCGGCTCGGCCGGTTCCGGGATCCCCGGAAACAACGACTTAGGTACAAAGCTCGGGATCATGGCCCGGGAGGGGAGGGCGGACGCCGGTCATCGGCCCCTCGGCTGCTAGTGCGTCACACGGCCGATAATCCCTCGGTCAACTTCGCTCGACGCGCGGTTCATTGGGGGGTTCGCGGTCGCCTACCGCCCGTCGAGATCATCGCGAACGGACCATGGCGGCCTCCCCTTCCCGGTCGAGCCGACCGATGAGGGAGTGGGGGCCGCGATCCCTCGTCCACCGGCCGAGACGGGCGTCGAGGCGCCCGACAGCCGCTCGTGCGGGCTCAGGACCCCTGAACGACGAGCCGCCCGTCGACCTCGATCGATGCGCCGGCGTTGATCGCCCAGCCGAACAGCGAAGAGCGGTTCTTCCCTCCCCAGAAGCGGTTCCCTCCCACGGAGACCATCACCGCCCCCCGTTCGAGGTCCTCGACCTGCGGGGTGTCGTGCAGCGCCGGGTTGAGGCCGATAGCGAGGAACCCGGGGCGATCGCGACCCTGGCCCCCTGTCTTGTAGGGGGCGTCGAACCGCTCGCCCCCGGAGGCGAAGTCGTGACCGGTCAGCTTGCCACCCTGGAACCGGAACACCGCCCCCGTCGCGATCCCGTCCTCGTAATAGCAGGTCCGGTTCGCCACGAGGGTGCCGTCCGCCACCGTCTCGTCGAGCGCGACCCGCACGGCGCCGGCCGGGAGGTTCGTCAGCAGGTCGAACGGGCGCTTCGGGTCGCCGACCCGGGGCCGGCCGACCATCGGGAAGACGCGACGATGGGCGAGACCCAACGTCAGGTCGGTGCCGTCGTCGCCGCGGATCCGCAGCCGGCGTCCCCGCTCCAGCGCGCGGACGATCGGCGCGGCCGCGCGTTCCAGCGCCGCGGGCCCGACCTGCGTCGCCCGGACGAGCTGATCGGTCCAGACGTCGAGGTCCGCCCGGTAGGCCTGGGCGAGTTCGGGGAACGGACGACCGAGCTCGAGGCGCGCCCCCCGGAGCCCGGCCTTGCGGGCGACCCGGTACCAGGCATCGTTGAACCCGAACAGCTGCTCGGCCCGGCCCCGCGGGAGCCGGGCCAGTCGGAGCCGGTCGCCCGGCCCCCACATGTGCACGTAAACGTTCGTACGCTCTAGGGCCGCCCATTCGTGCCCGGCCGCCTTGCCGAGGAGCTTGGTCTCGCCGGCGTCGACGGCGTCCCAGTACGCGGCCTCGTCCTCGAAGGGGACCAGCGGGAGCGCTCCGAGATGGCGGGCCTCGCGAGCGAACGCCACGGCCCACGGTAGGGTGTGCGTCCAGGCCTCCACGACGATGCGCTCGCCGGGCCGCACCGCGAGATTCTTGGTGAGGACGGAGCGGGCGAGCTGGGCACGGGAGGCCTCGGAGAGCTTCGGAGCGGCCATCGCCGTTGCGAGGCGCAGGAGTACTTTGCCTTGCCGAGGTCGAGGCCGCGGCGGCGCCTCAGGGAGTCCCGAGCAGGATCTCCCTTGGCTCGACGACCTCGACCCGATGGCCGGAGCGGACCCACGGATCCGGAGCGAGCTGGGTCCGGACCTCCTGCTCGCTCGCCGCACGAACGATCAGCATCGCCCGGTGGCCGCCGCCGACCGGGCCGCCCAGCACGATGAAGCCGGACGGCAGGCCGTCCATGAAGGCAGCGTGCTCGCTCCAGAGACGCTGCTGGCGCATTGGCAGATGCTGCTCCCAGGAAGGACCATGGTACGAGTTCACGACAAAGTAGCCCATCCTGCGATCCTCCACCCCCCGGACCCCTTTCCTGGCCGGCCTGCCGGCGCGAACTTCCACGGCGCATAACCTCACGGCGCGCCGGTGGGGCGCCACCGGGGCCG
>JASHYQ010000012.1 GCA_030042955.1 Thermoplasmata archaeon | reverse complement strand
AAGGTCATCTCAATCACCTGGACCCGGTCCGGGTCGCTCCCCGCCTCCTCGTACGCGACCACGAGGCGGCCGGAGCCGGTGCCGGTCGCGACGCAACGGAAACCGAGCTCGAGCGCGTACTGAGGGGAACGGGCGAGCCACTCGAGCGGAGGCATGCGGCGTCGGACCCGCGAGGTCCGTACTAGGTACGGGGCGCCAAACAGTCCACCGACCTCTTCGTCGGGCTCCTCGGAGCGAGTCGGCAGACGATCCACCTCCCCGACCGCGCCCCCTTCCACGGCATCGGTGAGGCGGCGGTAGAGGTCCAGCGCCTCGCCGGGAGGTGGGGCTCGTGTCGCGGGCCCGGAGGTCGGGAGCACGCGCGAAAAGAAGGCTCGCCGTGGGTACAGGAGGTCTCGAAACCGTTCGACGACCGGAGGGCCGGTCGGAAAAGGGAGTGCGGCGATCGCGGCGGCGAGCGTCGCCGCAACCTCGGGACGCGCTTCCGGTGGAGCGGCGCGGTCGGTGGCGATGGGCCCGGGCACGGGCTCGTTCCCTGTGCAATCGCACGCTCCAGCCGTCTGATACTCGCACCCCCGCCCGAACCAGGCGCATCGGGGGAGGTCGGTGGGTCGGCCCTCGTCGAGCGCGTGGCGAAGTCCGGAGGCCCGCGCCATCATCTCCGCCCGGATCGGCTCCAGCGAGTCAAACTCGAGGTCGTAGGCGGCGACTTCCTCCACCCGCTCGGCCCCCAGGCGAAGGTAGAGGAGCTCCCCGAGGGGCTGGTCGAGGAGCGCACAGTACATCCCGAGCTGGTCGACGTGGTCCGGCCGCGAGCGACGAAGGTCGTCCGAGGGGAGGGACGAACCGCTGGTCTTCACCTCGATCGGCCGGTCGGCGAGCACGTCCACCCGGCCGTGCACTCCGTCCCGTCGGACCCGCACCTCCAGGGCGCCCCGAGGGGCGAACACCAGACCGAGGGCGCGGTGGAGTCGTCGGCCTCCTTCGAGTCGCTGCTCCCGCTCCGCGGAAAGGGCGACCGGAGGGCCCACCGCGCGCCAGTACGCCCGACGGGGGGCCAGCAGGTCGGTGACGCTGACCGAGCGAGGGGAGCCCGCGGGACGAAGTCGGGCCACGAGCAGCCGCGCGAGCTCCTCGTCCTCGCGAACGGAGACGGCCGTTCTCCACTCCGGCTCTCCCGGAACGCCCCCGGTGCCCTCGCCCACGGTCGGCGATACCTCCACGGGTATAGGAGAGCAGGGAGGGAGCCAGAAGCCGCTATACTCGGCCTGCCGGTCGTGGGGACGTGAGCGACGCCAGTCGCCGGCCGTTGATCATCGGAAGCGGAATCGCCGGGCTCTACGTCGCGCTTCGGTCCCGCGAGTTGGGCCTTCGCCCGACTCTCGTAACCAAGAGCCTGCTCGACGAGTCGAACACGCGGTACGCGCAGGGCGGGATCGCGGCGGCCATCGGGCCGGACGATTCCCCGGCGGCTCACCTCGAGGACACGGTGCGGGCGGGCGACGGGCTGGTGGACGTGAGTGCGGCCCGGCTCCTGACGTTCGAAGCGCCCACCCGGATCGCGGACCTCGTCCGGTACGGGGTCCCGTTCGACACGGTCAACGGTCAGATCTCTCTCGGCCGGGAGGCCGCGCATCGACATGCTCGGATCCTCCATGCGGGCGGGGACAGCACCGGACACTCGATCGAGGAGACCCTGAAGCAACGCGCGCAGGAGGCGGGAATCGAGGCGCGCGAGCGCACGGTGCTCCGTGCGCTTCGCCCCGGATCGCGGGAAGGCCCCATCGCCATCCTCTCCGATGCGAGTGGTCATGAGGTCGAGCATCTCGGGCCTGGCCCGGTGGTCCTGGCCACCGGGGGCACGGGCAGTCTCTATCGTCAGAGCTCGAACCCGTCGGTCACGACCGGCGAAGGGGTGGCCATCGCCTTCCGGGCGGGGGCCCTGCTGACCGACATGGAGTTCATCCAGTTCCATCCCACCGTCTTTTGGCGGGCCGGCGCCCCCCGCTTCCTGATCACGGAGGCCCTTCGGGGTGAAGGCGCGCTGCTGCGGAACGAGGCGGGCGAGCGGTTCATGCCCCGGTACCACAAGGACGCCGAGCTAGCGCCCCGGGACGTCGTGGCTCGGGCGATCAACCAAGAGATCCTTCGCTCCCAGCACGGGTGCGTCTACCTCGACGCGACGGCGCTGCCCCGGGACCGGCTCTACGCCCGGTTCCCCTCGATCACGACGTTCCTCTCGGCCTACGGCCTCGACCTCGCGCGGGACCGGATCCCGGTGGCTCCGGCCGCCCACTTCATGATCGGTGGGGTGACCACCGACCTCGAGGGGCGCACGAACGTCGAGGGCCTCTACGCCTGCGGCGAGGTCGCCTCGACCGGGGTCCACGGTGCGAACCGGCTCGGGAGCAACTCCCTCATCGAAGGGCTGGTGTTTGGCGAGCACGTTGCGCGCCAGCTCCGGCACCCGTCGGCGGGCGGTCCGACCGTCCCGGCTCAGACGCTCCGCATCCGCCTGCCGGAGGGGACGGGCCGTGCCGAGGAGTCTCCCGCTCTCGACGAGATTCGCGACACGCTGTGGAGCGGGGTCGGGATCGTCCGCCAGGCCACGGGCCTACGGAGCGCGCTCCTGACGTTCGAGCGGATCTCCCGGGCGGTCGAGCCAGCCGACGTCGACGTTCTCCCCGGAGCCCTGGCGAACGCCGCCGTGACCGCGGCCCTCGTGGCCCGGGCCGCGCTCGAACGGACCGAGAGCCGGGGAGCCCACTACCGTTCGGATTACCCGAAGAAGGTGTCGGCCTGGCAGCACCACCTGGGGCTCCTGCGCCAACCCCCTCCCTCCTCGTCCGCTCCGGGGTCCTCGAAAAAGGTAATGCCCCGTCGCGGGTCGCCGCCCTGATGGACCTCTCTCTGTCGGAGGAGGAGCGGGAGCTCCGTGAGGCGGCCCGTCGCTTCGCCCGGAAGGAGATCGCCCCCGTCGCGGACCGGATGGACCGCGAGGACTACTTTCCGCGCGACGTCTTCCGCCGCTTGGGGGAGCAGGGATTCCTCGGGGTCACCGTCCCAACCGAATACGGGGGCCTCGGCCTCTCCTACCTCGCCCAGGCGCTGATCCTGGAGGAGATCGCCCGAGTGAGTCCGGCCCTGGCCCTGAGCGTCGGGGCCCACTCGAACCTCTTCGCCGACAACCTAGGCCGTAACGGCACCGATGCGCAGCGGGCGATGGCCCTCCCCCAGGTCTCGTCGGGCGAGGCGGTCGGAGCCCTGGCATTGACCGAGCCGGGCGCGGGGTCGGACGCGACGAGCCTCCGGACCCGGGCCGAGCGGCAGGGTGACCACTACGTGCTCAACGGCTCGAAGCAGTTCATCACGAACGGACCGGTCGCGGACTGGTTGCTGGTCTACGCCAAGACCGCCCCCGCGCGCGGTCGTCGCGGGATCAGCGCGTTCCTCGTCGGGCGCGACGCGCCCGGCTTCTCGGTCGC
>JASHYQ010000149.1 GCA_030042955.1 Thermoplasmata archaeon | reverse complement strand
TTCGGCTGCGACGCGGGCCCGGGCGAGGGAGCGGGCCCTCAGCGAGGAGGAACGCTCGACCAGGACGACCTCGAGTCCCTCCACGTCGGGCGAGGCCCGAGGGAGTGCCTCCAGAATCCCCTCGATGAGGGTCCCGTCCCCGGGCCCGAGCTCGACCAGCTGGAACCGGCGGCCGATTCCGAGGCGCGCCCGGATAGCGAGAACGCGCGCCGCGAAGGTCTCCGCAAAAAGCGGGGTGACGTGCGGGGCCGTGTAGAAGTCGCCGGTAGGCCCGAGCGGAGAGCGCGGCCGGGCGTAGTAGCCTCCGGGCTCGGCGTACAGTACCGTCTCCATGTACCGGTCGAACGGGATGAACCCGTCTGCCTCCGCACCCTCGGCCAGACGTTCCAGGAGCGCACGGCCCGTGGCCGGGTCGTCGGAGGGCGACGAAGTTCCCATCGACCGGGACCCGGAGGCGGGCTCAGCCGATGTAGCCGAGGTCGTCCCGGGGGGCCGACGGCCCGCTAGGCACCCCCTCGGAGGAGCGCTGCTCGGCTTCCTGGACCTTGTGGGCGATCCGGTCGATTTCCTGGGCCTTCGCCTCGAGCGCGGTAAAGTCGAGGTCGATCCCGATGGCATGAACGAGGACCTTCAGGACCGCCTCCGCGCTGCGGGGGTCGACGAAATACCCGCTCGTCTCCCCCATGAGGCAGACGCCCTCCATCTGGAACATCCGTCCAAGACCGAGGAAGAGCCCGCTGGCGCCGATCAACCCGCCGCCCGGGTCGTTGCGGGAGAAGACGACGCCGTACCGCTTCATCACCTCGACACGGGCCGGGCTCGTGGCCGCTCCCAAGACCCGCGGTGATTCGACCACCTTGCCCTGGGCGAATCCCGCGAGCGTGTAGACCTCGGTCACGCCGAGCTTTGCGCAAAAGTCGAGCACGCGCTCCGTGATCTCGTACTGACCTTCGGGGGAGATCCCCTGGTAGTCCCCCCCGAGCACGAGGAGGTCCCGGCCGTCCGGCTTCGGCGACCTCCAGTACGAGATCTCGTTGGAGACGAGGCGGATGATCCCGTCCTCGTTGACGTACACCTGCGGGGGGAAGAACTTGGAGAAGATCGTCGCGAGCGGCTTCGCCGGCAACTGGTCGCGCAGGTAGTCGGCCGCCAGCTTCCCGACATTGCCGACGCCCGGCAGGCCCTCGACCAGGATCGGGTTCCGGAGCTGGACCTTCTCGAGCGGACGGATGACGACGTCCTCCATGCTCTCCCCTCGCTCCGCGGCAGCCGGGCGGGGGCGATAAGGTTGCGGTTACGGCGGAGTAGGCGAGTGTACGGCGGGAGGCTCGTCCCGCTCGTCGACCTGCCAGCCCGCCTCGGTGACCCGCGCGCGGGCGATGCGCTGGAGGTCGGGCCGGTTCCGTACCTTCTCGACGTAGAGCGTGTGCTCGTACCCTCGCCCGTGGGGGGTCGCCTTCAGGTCGACCACGACGTCGGCGAGGTCCTCGAGGGCTCCGACGATCCGGGGGTCGTGGGCGCGCGAGTGCACCGCGAGCATCGCGTGGCCCCCGATCGTCTGGCATCGGTAGCGGATCTGCCGGGCGACCGTCGTCACGTCCGCCGGGTTGAGCACCTCGAAGAAGAAGTCGACCGAGTCGAGGACCAAGCGGAACGGCGTGTCGATCGCCGCGAGGTCGCTCAGCATCCGGCTCGTGAGGCTGAACGCGGAGCCGATGTGGTCGACCGGCGACTCGGCGGTGAGCTGGCTGAGCGAGAGCCCCCGCTCCCGCGCCGTCGCGACCTCGAGCCCGCGGACCAGGACCCGCTCGTAGTACTCGTCCGCAAGGTTAACGATCTGGATGGCGGAGGGGTCCCACCCGAAATCCTCGAAGACCTGCTTGACGTCCATCGTCCGCTCGTAGGTCGTATAGAACAGGACCGGCACGGTCCCGACACCGGCGTGGGCGAACTGCTTCGCGAGCAGTGGCGCGCCCGAGGCCGACGAACCGGAGAGCACCGCGAACCAGCCGGGAGGCAGAGCGGTCGCGATCGGCTCGTCGATCTCGGGGATGCCAAAGATGCGGTTGGAGTCGGTCAAGCTCATGACCCCGCCCGGGCGACGTCGATCGTCTCGTCCACGACGAGGTTCAACATCGTCTCCACGCTCGACGCTTCCTCGTCCGAGGTCTCGAGGACCACGGTCAGCACCTCTCGCGTCTTCAGGGTGTTGATGAGGATGTGGAAGAACTCCGACAGGAGGTCGGGGGGATTGTGGATCGCGAGCGAGTTCACGCTGTCGATCACGACGATCGAGCGCGGGTGCGGGAACTTCCGCAGCAGGTACTCCACCCGGAGCATGATGGCCTCCAGGGAGCGCGGGCTCTCGACGTAGGTCGCGTTGTGGAGCGGATTCCCGTAGTTCATCATGATATGGCTGATGGCGTCCACGAACGAGATCCGGTCCTCGGGCACGTCCAGGGCCTGGGCGAGACCCCAGACGAACGAGGCGGGGTTCGTGACCGCGACGTAGATCGTATGGGCGTCGGTCTCGCTGCCGACGTCGCGGAGCGTGGCGTTCAGCACCGCGAAGTAGTGGTCCGCGTACTCCCGGGGGTCGAGCTTGAGCGTAACGGCGCTGCCTCCCGGCAGTGACCGCAGTCGCTCCCCGATGTCGATCGGCACGGGCTAGGTCCCATCCTCGGCTCGGCCGCCCTTCAGGTGCGGGGCGAGCAACATCCCGATCGGCGTCAGCTCGATCACGTACTGGGCCTGGGAGTGCGAGGTCCCCCGCATCTTGATGACCTGGAGGACCCGGAGGATGTCGCCCTGGCGACGGGCATTCCGAAGGAGCAAGACCCCGTCCACGATCGCCTCCTCGACGCCGTGGAGCGAATACCGACCGGGCGTGGGTCCGATCTCCGAGACGAGCAGCGAGGTGCAGCCGACGTCGTTCATCTCCTGGCCCAGTCGGAGCATGAAGTCGCGGATCCGCTCATCGCGGCGGATCCGGTAGCAGACCGACGTGAGACTGTCGAGGACAAGGCGCTTGACGCCGAGGGTCCGGACCATGTCACGGAGCGTCCGGATCAGGATGGCGATCTCGTCCGGCGTGAGCTCCTCGTGCTCGAGCCCGAGGCGGTCGTACAGCACGGGCAGGTCGACGAAGACGAGGGAGCCGTTGGTGACGAGGTCCGTGCGGAAGAACTCGAAGGTGGAGAGGTTCTGGATGAGCTTGTCCGAGGACTCCGTCACGGAGACGAACAGGGAGCGCTCGCCGCGCTCCGCGCCCCGTACCAGGAACTCGAGACAGAGCGTGGTCTTCCCGGTCCCGACACTCCCCGCGACGAGGACCATGTTCCCGCGGGGGATTCCCCCATAGAGCACGTTGTCGAGGCCCTCAATCCCCGTCGGGCAGCGGCCGAGCACCGTCGCGGGGGCCATCAGCCCGCCGCTCGACGGGGCAACGGCGGGGGCAGGGACCTCGGGAACGGCCTCCGGCGGAGCCTCCATCGGTAAAACGAGCGCCCTTGAGACTAAGAGGGTTGTGGCGGGGGGGAAGGCCCGGGCGAGGCCGGGAACGCGACGCTCCGAAGTCCGGCGAGGTGTTCCGGAGCGATAGTCCATCGGGCTCCCGTCAGGCCCGAGTCGCTCCGCGTGAGAAGGCCTAGCCGGCCGAGCATCGAGCCGGCCCTACGCACCCCCTCTCCGGTCGGGTCGACCTCCTGGCGCAGCTCCTCCAGGGTCACGACGAGGGCCACACCAACGTCGAGACGGGCGGCCCGCCGCACCAGCGCGGCCAGCACACCGGCTGCCGGGTCGGGGTCCCTCTGCCCAGAACCAGCTCCGTCGGTCGGGACCCCCTCCTGGGTGGCCGGGGGCGGGCTGTCCGACCCCCGGATTTCGTGCGCAGGAGGGGATGACGCGAACGCCGGGCGCCGCGCGGTTCGGACCCACCGAACGACATGTCCCTTCCCAAGAAGGACCGCGGCGCTCCCGCGAGGGAGCGCGAGGAGTTCCTCCGCCGACACGCTTCGGCTCGCCCGGGAGAACTCTCGGGCTTCTCCGGGGGAGCCCCGGAACGCAACAAAATCGGAGACGTTGGTCCAGACCGCCTCCCCCACCCCGGTGGGCAGCGACCCCACGGCCTGGGTCGCGAGGAGTACGTGCACGTTGCGGCGCCGACCGAGGCGGAGCATCTCGCCGAGGCTCTCGTGCGAGAACCACTGCGCCTCGTCCAGGACCACGAACGTCTTCGGGCCACCCTCGCGGGCCAATAGCTCGGACCAGACGAGGGCGAGGTAGACCGAGAGGAGGTAGCGCGCGGTCGCCTCCCCGACGACCGCCGCGTCCCCCGAGATGAGCACGACTCGCCCGGGGGCCACCAGGTCCCGAGTGCTCCGCCGTGGCTCCGGCTCGCAGAGCATGCGGAGGAGCACCGGGCTGCGCACCACCTCGTGGAGGAGGCGCCGCGCGCCGTCCGCGTCCTCGGGTCGCTCCCGGATCCGGTCGGCCAGTTCGCGCACGGCTTCGATGGCCGAGTCGGGAATCGGTCGACCGAGGCGGGCCGAGGTCGCGAGTAAGGTATGCGCGTCCGCGAGGGTCCCTCGAGGCAGGGCGGCGGCCGCGCGGAGGGCACGCGTCACCATCTCCTCGAGCCGAGGGCCCCAGTACGAGGACTCCTCGTACCGTCCGGAGCGGACCCTCCGCAGCGCGTGGACGAGGTCGTTCAGCCGGCGTTCGGAACGGATCGGGTCGCTCTCGGACCCGGCCCCGACCCCTTCGAGCGCGTTCACGCCGACCGCGCCAGCCTCCGGGGCGATCCACACCACCCGCCGCCGGACCTCGGGAGGGAGTTCCTCCCGGAGAGAACGAGCCGTCTCTCCGAGCGGGTCGAAGACGACTCCCCCTCCCTCCCGGAACGCTCGATGGGCGACCGCGACCAGCAAGGAGCTCTTTCCCATGCCCGTCTCCCCGAGCACCGCGAGATGGCGCCCCTGCCTCGGCTCGATTTGAGGGCCCACGACAGCGCCGGTTCCGGTCCGACCTAACGGTAGGACCCAGGTCCTGCCGGACGGCTCCTCCGGCTCGCCGAGCGCGGCGCACCATGGCCGTGGCCAGAAGCGCTCCCACTCCTCGACCGAGAGCCAGATCCCGCCATCGCGCACCAGGCGGCGCCCGAGCGTCCCGCGCGAGGGACGAAAGACCAGCCGATTCCCCCGCTCGGATGCCGTCGCTGCTTCGAGGGCGCTCGCCACCCGGCGTTCCTGACCGAGCGCAGGGCTCTCCCACCCGAAGTCGAGGGTCATTTGAAGTCGCCCGAACAACGGGCGCTGCGTGGAGAGGGTCGCGGGGTCGACCCGACGCTCCGGGAGGGGGACCGAGCCCGAGGGGACGCGGGTCGGGGGCGATGCGACAGCGGAGACCGGGGAAGACCCCTTCCACAGGCGCGGACGGCCGAGGGGAACCGACCGCCACGACCACGCAAGGCTCACCCCCGGCGGCAACGCGCTGAGGACGACCACCAGTGCGTCGAGCACACCGCTTCCGGCGGTCGAGGAGCCCACCATCTCCGGCCACGGCGCGAGGCGCCGTGCCGTCCGCCGCGACGGCGCATGGCAATCCACCGTTCTGGGACGGGTAGAAGGAACCCACTGGTGGGCCCCGTAAACCGGGGCAAGGACCCGGGTCATCCACCGGGCCGACTGCGGGGTGCTGGCCCACGCCGTGAGCGGGGGGTCGGGGCCGGAGCCGACCGAGACCCCGACCTCGACCCCCAGGCCCTGGCCGGCCCGCAGCGCGCTCGTCAGGCTCGAGCGGAAGGCGAGCTCTTCCGGCGCCGGGACTCCCCGCTCCGGACGGGGGACGAATCGCCAGCTCGCCACCGCCGTTGCTTGTCCGGCCTCGGACGACGGCACGCCACCGAAGCCCACCGGGGTCGTTCCCCCGTTTCCGTGGCGATGGTGGCTGAAACCTGCCTCTCGCCAGACTCAAGTACCGGGGTGCCCCCCCAAGAGGGTCCTGGACCCGTCGGCGATGTCGTCCCTCGAAGAGCACATCACGGAGGTCGAGGACGAGATCCGTCGCACCCCCTACAACAAGGCGACCCAGCTGCACATCGGCCGGCTCAAGGCCAAGCTCGCCGTCCTCCGGTTGGAACGAGAGACCCGCGCGAAGGGGAAGGGCGGGGGGGTCGGGTACGGGGTCCGGAAGAGCGGCCACGCGACCGTCGGGCTCGTCGGGTATCCGTCCGTCGGGAAATCCACCCTGCTCAACAGCCTCACCGCGGCGGAGAGCGAGACCGCTGCCTACGACTTCACCACGCTCACGATCATTCCCGGCATGCTCCGCTGGGCGGGGGCGTCGATCCAGCTCCTGGACATGCCCGGCCTCGTCCCCGGCGCGGCCAAGGGTCGTGGTCGAGGTCGCGAAGTGCTCTCGGTCGTGCGATCCGTCGACCTGATCCTCTTCCTCATCGACCCGGAGCACACCAACCTGCGCGCCCTCCAGGAAGAGCTCGAGGGCGCCGGGGTCCGGATCAACCAGCGGCCACCCCGGGTGGTCGTCCAGCGTTCGGACCGCGGCGGGCTGACCGTCTCGAGCACGGTCAAGCTGACCCACCTCGCCGGCGGGATCGCGGCCCAGATCGCCCGGGAGTTCGGGGTCCA
>JASHYQ010000148.1 GCA_030042955.1 Thermoplasmata archaeon | reverse complement strand
ATCCGCCCGACCGCCGCTACCATCTCTCGTTTCGGGATCTCCTGGCCGTCCGGGTACCCCAGCGAGACCATCAGCGCCGCGCTCGAGGTGGCGACCGCGGAGAACCCCGCGTCCTCGAAGACCCTGGCGCTGGGAACGTCCCAGGCGTTTGGGAGCACGAGGGGATGGGGTTGGTGGTGCAGTCGTCGAAACTCCTCGGCCTTCTCCGACTGGGTCGCCATGGCGAGGCCTACTCCGACGATACGGAAATACCCGTTGTGTGAGCGAGGTCCTGGGGTGCCCCTACCCTCGTTGGACCTCGTGAACCTCGTCGAAACGAGGCCCCGAGATTCTTCATGGCCTCGCGCGGTAGCCGCGGGCATTGGGCGCCTCCACCCAGCACCGGGGCGCCCCCTCTCCACGCGAGCCCCGTCGTTTCGGTGGCTCGTACTGTCCTTTCCCTGGACCTCAGGGACCCTGGCGGGAGATTCGGCGACGGGCGCCGCGGTCACTCGGTTCAGGTTCCGAGGCCCATCCAGGCAGAAGGGCCCCGGACCTGGCAACGGGATTCCCCCTGACGAACCTTAGTCGAAGGCCGCCCGGAGTCCCTCGTTGCGGGGTACGAACCTCATCTCAATTGATGCCTCGCTTCCGTCGACCTCGGAGCCATAGACCATGCGGCCCTCCGGAGGGTTCACGCAGGCTCGCAACGGGTCAGGACGCTCAGCGCCTCGACGGTCGCCCATCGGCTCGGCTCGGCCGGCGGCTCCAGGCGTAGGGGAAACACCGGCCCGGGGAACTCATATCCGCCGCGTCGCGGGTCGAGGTCCGGGTGGTCGGCATCGAGCGCCCAGGTTCCGTCGGGTCGTCGCTTGCTCTGCAGCCATCGGACGGCCGGCCCAAGGCGACGGTCGGACCCGTAGCCGAGTCGGCTAAGGATCCGAAGGCCGACGAGCAGGTCGTAGTAGTAGTGATTCGGGTAATGGATTCGGAACCACGGCGGATACCGGGTCCGGCCTTCGTTCATGAGGTGGTGGCGCAAGTAGAACTCTGCGCCGCGCTCGATGGACCGACGGACCGACTCGTCCCGCGAATCCTCGGGGATCTCGGCAAGGGCGGCAAGCCCCTCCCAGCCGTCCAGGGTGCCGGTTCGCGACGGAAAGCAATGCCAGCCGCCGTCCGACTTCTGGGTTCGAACGATCCAGGCGATGGACCGCTGGACGGTCGGGTGGTTCCCGTAGCCGAACCGTAGGAGCGTCCGCACGGCGTTGCCCGTGACACAGACCTCGCCAGTTCGGCCCGAGAGGTCCCCACTCCGTCCGCTCCAACGACGCAGGATCAGCTCGGCGGTCCGTCGGATTCGAGGGTCGTCCCGGCTCATGCCCAGGTCGGCGAGGACTATGGCACGCCAGTTGGAGACGATGTATTTCGGCCGGTAGAGCTCCTGAGCTGAGGAGCCCGAGGTGACCCAATGTCCGTCGGGAAACTGCTGCGCGAGGAGGCGGGCCGCCCAACCCGTGCGACCGATAGCCTGGTGCGCTCTACGGACCCGGGCATCCCGAGGCGAGCATCCCTCAACTTCCGTCCAGAAGCGCCACCGGACACTGGGGTCGGAGCTGGGCCCGGTCAACCACGTTCGTACCGAAGGCGAAACGTGCATTGGGCAGCGAGCGTTCCCCTCTTCATAGCGGACTCGGTCGCGCTCTCCCGTACCGAGCGTTTCGTGACGACGCCCCGGACACTGTTTTTAGGACTCATCGGCCTCGTCCCTCCGTACAACGCGCTCTCCTCAATGTCCAGCCGTATTCATCGGAGCGCACAACTGCCTGGGAGGGAGAAGGGATCAACGCTTGTCGGGGACAACGGTGACCCGAGCCCCTCCCTCCGGCCCCGGAGACCGGTGACGTGGTCATCTTGCTCCAAAAGATATTATTGGCACCTCTTTTCCGGGGCTCCATGCCGAAATATATCGACGCGCACCCGATGGGCGGGTTGACCCCGGAGGTTCTCCGGACCTTGCAAAAGGCGCCCCAGGATGAGTTCGGAATCACGCACCTCGACATCCTGTTCAACGCCAGGGAGAACCGGTGCTACTGTGTGCTCGATGCGCCCAGCCGCGAGGCGGTCGTCCGGCACCACGCAAAGGCGGGAGTGACGTGCGAGTTCATCGAAGAGGTAGAGTCGACCCGTCACTAAGCGGACCGTCGGACTTCCCCCGGCGGGCAGCCGCCGGGATTCAACACGGCCTCTCCTCCGAGCCAGCGGTGGGAGCCTTTAGTCGGCTGTGACCCTCATTCGCCGCCAAATCCTCGATTTGGAAGACCGAGGGACGGGGCCATTTTTTTCGCGGTGTGGTTTATCGGCTTGAATCCGATGGAGTAACGTGGGCGGGTCCGAGCGTCGCCTGGCCGCTATCCTCTTCAGCGACATGGTAGGCTTCTCGGCACTCACTCAGCGTAACGAAGCCCTCGCGCTCCAACTGCTGCAGGAAAGCGAGAAGATTGTCCGGTCCTCGCTTCAAGGCCACGGGGGCCGGGAGGTCAAGACTCTCGGGGACGGATTCCTGGTTGAATTTGGAAGCGCACTGAGCGCTACGGAGTGCGCGATCGAGATCCAACGCGCGATCCATGAGCATAACGTTCAGCCGGGCGCTGTCAGCATCGACCTCCGCATCGGCGTGCACCTCGGCGATGTCGAACGTCATGGCGAGGACATCCTGGGGGACGCGGTCAACATCGCCTCCCGGGTTGAGGCGCTGGCGGAGCCCGGCGGTATCTGCCTCACGGGCGCCGTCATGGAACAAGTCCGGAACAAGATCCCGTACCCCTGTCGGGAGCTGGGTCTCGTCTCGCTCAAAAACATCTCCCAGTCGGTAACGGTCAACCACCTAGTTCTGCCATGGGTCGAGGCCGGGGAGGCGGGACTAACGCCGTGGACCGACCGACAGCGCGAGCTCCAAACCCTCATCCGCGCCATCGATGCGACCCGGCGCCAGGAGGGCCGGATCCTGTTCATCCGTGGGGAACCCGGGATCGGCAAGACTCGATTGGTCCAAGAAGCCCTACGTCACGCACCTCCGGAGAGCCTTCGGGTCCTCCACGGTCGTGCGTTGGCGGGAGAGCCATGCCCTCCCTTCGGGTACTGGGCCGACGCGGCCCGCGAGTTCTTCCGCAACGCCCCTCCGGCTCTCGCGTTCAAGGTTTGTGGTGATTGCGGGGGAGAGATCGTCAAACTCGTTCCCGAGCTCGCGGGCCGGCTGGGGCAGCTCCCTTCGTCGGCCGCCCTGGATCCGGATCGGGAGCGGCTCCGATTCTATGAAGGAATCTCGCAGCTCTTCCTGAACATTGCGAAGGAGGGCCCGCTGGTCATCTTCTTCGACGACCTACAGTGGGCAGACACCTCTTCTCTTCGCCTCCTCCAATACTTCGGTCGCCGGCTTCTCGGGAGCCGATTGCTGATCGTCGCCGCCTGCCGAGATTATGACCTCGAGCAGAGCTCGGTTCTCGCAGAGGTTTTCGGGGACCTCGACCGGCAACACCTCGGCACCTCGATGGCCCTACCCCGTCTTCCGATCGAGGACGTCGCCAAGATCGCCCAGTTCATCCTGGGTTCCGAGCCCACGATGCCTCAGTTTACTCCCACCCTCTTCCAGAAGACGGGAGGGAATCCGTTCTTCGTCGAAGAGGTGCTTCACAGTGTCCTCGAGAGCGGGAACGTGACTGGCCAGGCTCTCTCCCCCGGGTCTCCTCTCCCGGAGCTCCAGCTTCCCGAAAATGTGCGCCAGGTGATTCACCTTCGCCTGAGTCGCTTGAATCCCGAGACGGTCGAGCTCCTGAGAGTCGCCTCGGTCATTGGGGTGGAATTCCCTTTCGAGGTCCTGGAGAAGGTGACCGGAGGAAACGAGGAAACCCTTCTCAAGGCCCTGGAGGAAGCCCTCCAGGTGCGGGTTCTGAGGGAGCGAAGAGTGGGGGCCGCTCAGGCCCTTTACTCGTTCGCGGACGAACAAATCCGGGATGCCCTGTACGAGGAGATCAGCGTCGTGCGCGCCCAGGGGTATCATCGAAAGGTGGGAGAGGCCCTCGAGCTGGCCGGGGTGAGCGAGCAGCCGAATGGCGCGGAGATCCTCGGGCATCACTTTTTGCGGGGGAACGACCCGGGCAAGGCGCTGAAGTACTTCGTTCGGGCCGGCGACCGGGCTGCAGAGGTGTATGCTCCCGAACAAGCGGTCAACCGATACAGCACGGCCTTGGACCTGCTGACACGGGTACCGGACGAGAGCCTGCGGTCGGACGTGCTGGACCGCCAAGGAGCCCAGCTGGGGAAGCTCGGGGAGGTCGAGGCCCAGGTCAAGGTCTGGGAGAAGGCTGTCGAAGGTTACAACCGGGCGGGGAACGAGCTACGGGCCGGCGACTTGCTCCGTCGGCTCGGGACCCTCCAGTTTCGGACCCATGGCGCGTCGGAGGAGGGGAAACGATTGCTCCTGGAGGCCCAACGGTTGCTCGAAAAAAGGCCGGTCAGTCCCGAGCTGGTCCGGCTGTATCTCGACCTATTGGACCGAGAGGAGTCCGAAGGGAACGCGGCAGAGGCTGCCGTGTTCTTGGCCAAGGCACTCGAGGTGGCGGACCGGTTGCACGACCCCGGCGTACGGGCCGAGATCCGGGCACGACGGGGTGGCCCGCTGCAGTACGACGATGCACGGTTCCGGCAGGACCTGGCTCAGCACCTCGAGTACGGACTCAGCCACGACCCTGAGATCGCCTTGCAGGCATACTGGCAGTTCGCGTCGGTCGCCGCGCTGGGCCGAGGGGACTTTGCCGAGGCTCGCGACTGGGTGCGCAAGGGAATCGCTTTCGCCGAGAAAACCCGGGACGTCCACTGGGCGATGATGCTGAAAGGGGTGGCTCTCGCGTTTGCCTCGATCACGTTGGGGGACCTTGAGACCGCCTCGACATCTCTCCGGGAGTACTATGACTTCCTCGAGTCCCATCACCAGCCCCCCGATGGACGGAACCTACGGCTTCTCGGCGAGCTGGCGATGCTGCGAGGGGACCTCGAGGAGGCCGAACAGTGGCTCGGACGGTCGGAGGCCGCTGGCTCTCCATTCCAGCCCTGGCTCAGCGAGGTGCTGTTGACGCTCGACCGAGCGCGGCTGGAAGCTTCCCGGGGCCAGTGGGCACGCGCCGAGGAGCGCCTGACGAAGGCGATGCCCGCCGTGCGAACCTCTTCCGCCAAGGGACTCTCCTGGTTCTTGGAGAATTGGTTTCTTGCCCTGTTGGTGGAGGTCTTGGTCCGACAGGGGGGCACCGCCCGCGCCGCGCCGTTCTTGGCCGAGCTCGAGAAGTCGGTTCGGGATATCGGAAGCGACGCGGGGCGCGGGCTGCTCTTCCGAGCCCAGGGCCAATCTTGGGTTGCCTCGGGCGACCTCGACCAGGCGGCCAAAAGCCTTGAGCAGAGCGTGGGCGCTTGGCGTGCCAGCGGCTGGACCATCGAGCTCGCACGAACGGAGCTCGATCTGGCGGAGGTCTGCCGGGTCCGGGGCGAGACCCAACGCGCCAAGCAGTTAGCGGAGAACGCGATGCGGACATTCCAGGGGATCCCGTCGGGACCCGACGCCGAACGCGCGAAGGGGATGGTGCGCGCGCTGGCGTCC